>JACZKN010000488.1 GCA_014859985.1 Candidatus Krumholzibacteriia bacterium
GCCGCCGCCGCGCCCGTACGGCGGCCCCCGACGGCAGCGACCCCGCGATCCGCGCCCTGCGCGAACGCGTCGAACAGGTCTTCGGTTCGCCGACGGTCATCGACCGTGACGCGAAGACGGGCAAGGGCACCCTCAGCCTGCGCTTCTACGGCGACGACGACCTCGTGCGCCTGCTGAAGATGATGGGCGTGGACACGGACCTGTGAAGCCCTCGCGCCGGTGGCTGCGGGCGGGTCGGGCGCAGAGGCTGCGCCTGTTCCGCTACGCGCTGATCGTCGCGTCGGTCGTCTTCGTCGTCGCCACCGTCGCCGGCCTGGACGACCACTTCCGGCTGTCCGGCTCGTGGCGCCTGCTCTGGGAGCGCGAATGGAAGGCCGGCCATGTCCTGACCGACCTGCTCGGCGACGGCCTCTTCCAGTTCTTCGTGCTGGTGCTGGGCTGGAGCGCGTACTACCGCCTGCGCATGAACGAGCTGGCGAACCTGCGCCTGCGCCGCAGCGAGGCCAAGTACCGCAACATCATCAACCACGCCGGCGAGGCCATCTTCCTGCTGGACGAGGACGGCCGCGTGCAGGAGTGGAACAAGATGGCCGAGCAGCTCTTCCACCTGCCGCGGCGCAACGCCCTGGGGCGCAGCCTCGAGCACCTGGACCTGGGCCTGCAGGGGAACCGCGACGTGAGGGTCGAGCAGATCTTCGGCGACGTGCGCCGCACCGGCCGCAGCCTCACCTACGAGGTGCAGTCGGGGGTGCCGGGCGGCCCGCCGCGCACCGTCAACCTGACGGTGTCGACGATCCGGCCGGACTCGGGCCCTGCCGCCGAGGACTCCGGCTCGTTCGTGGTGATCGCCCGCGACATCACCTCGGAGAAGCAGCTGGAGTCGCGCATGGGCGAGACGGAGAAGCTGGCGGGCATCGGGCAGCTGGCCGCTGGCATCGCCCACCAGCTGAACACGCCGCTGGGTTCGATCCTCCTGTCGGCGCAGATGCTGGAGGACTCCACCTGCGACGAGGATCAGGCCGACGACATCCGCCGCATCATCCGGCAGACCGAGCAGTGCCGCGGCATCATCAAGGGCCTGCTCAACTTCGCGCGTCCCACGGGCAGCGAGCGCTCGCGCATGAACCTCGTGGAGTCCGTCGACGAGACGGTCTTCCTGATGGAGAAGAACCTCAAGATCGCCAACGTCGAGATCAGGGTGCAGGCGCTTACCGAGCCCTGGGTCTACGGCAACCGCAACGAGCTGTCCCAGGTGTTCTTCAACCTGATGGCCAATTCCGTCGACGCCATGCCGGCGGGCGGGTGCATCACCATCACCCTGGAGGACTGCGTGCCCGGGGAACTGCTGGTCACCTTCAGCGACTCCGGCGAGGGCATCCCGGCCTCCCACCACGACAACGTGTTCCTGCCGTTCTTCACCACCAAGGACTACGGCAAGGGCACGGGGCTCGGCCTGTCCATCGTGGCGCGGATCGTGCATGAGCACGGCGGTCGCATCGAACTGGACAGCGGGCACGGCAAGGGCACGACCTTCCGTCTCTGGCTGCCGCGGGCCCGGGACGCCGGGGCCCGCACCGCCCTGCTGGACGACGGAGGATGACCGGGATGGAGCGGGAAACCGTGGGCATTCCCAGGTATACGCGCATCCTGCTGATGCCCGACGGCGGGCGGACCCGCGAGTACGCCATCTCCCGGGGCATGGTCGTCACCCTGCTGGTGCTGGGTGCGGTGTTCGCGGCCCTGCTGACGGCGCTGATGGTCGTCTTCGCCGGACAGGCGGGCGACCGGCAAAGGATCGGCCAGCTGGAACGGGATCTGGCCGCGGCCGAGGTGGGCACCGAAACGGCCCTGGTGCTGGCAACCGAACTGGAGGACCTGCGCCGCATGCAGGAACAGCTGCTGGTCATGCTGGGGGTCGAGGGCGTCGACGCGGCGGCAACCGACTCGCTGGCCGCCTGGATCGGGCGCGCACCGGGTTCCTCGGCCGAGGGCATGCGCCGGGCCGCCGCCATCGCGGTGACCCCGGCCCCTTCCCGCTGGCCGGCGGCGGGCCCGGTCACCCAGGAGTATGTTGCGGGAAACGTGGCCCGGGGCATCCAGCCCCACCTGGGCCTGGACATCGCCGGCAGCGAGACGACGCCCGTCCTGGCGGCCGGCGCCGGCACGGTCGCGCGCACGGGAACGGACGATTACCTGGGAAACTTTGTTGAAATCCAGCACGGGTTGGGTTACCTAACTGTCTATGGCCACTGCAGCCGCCTCGCCGTGGGTCCAGGCGCCCGGGTCGAGGCCGGCCAGGTCATCGGCTACATGGGGCGTACGGGACGGGCGAGCGCCACGCATCTGCACTTCGAGGTCTGGCAGCAGGGCGAAGCCATCGATCCGCGCAGTGTGCTCCCCGGGGACCCGCCGGAGCGTTGAGCCCGACGGGTCCGCGCCCAGCCGGCGCGGCCCCGCCGATCAGGAGATCTCGGAGCCGTGAGGGCCGGCCGCCCCCACGAAAGGAACGGACACCGGGCAGGCCGCCCGGCCCAAGGAGGAAGACAATGTTCGGTAAAGAACCTGAGAACCAGGCCGTGGCTGCGGGCCAGACCTCGATCATCGCCCAGGGCTGCAAGTTCGAGGGCAAGGTCGAAGTGCGGGGCACCCTGCGCATCGAAGGCGAATTCAAGGGCGACATCGGCACGCCCGAGAGCCTCGTCATCGGCAAGACCGGGGTGGTGCGGGCGACCGTCGCCGTGAAGAACGCCATCATCGGCGGGCAGCTCTTCGGCAACATCACCGCCGAGAACAAGATCGAACTGCAGAGCGGCTCCCACGTCGAGGGCGACATCAAGACCAAGCGCCTGGTCATCGACGAGGGCGTGTTCTTCGAGGGCAACTGCTCCATGGGCGCCGACAAGCGCCCCAACGTGCCGGCCCACGAGTCCCCGGCCAAGCCGGCGCTGGCGCCCCAGGGCAAGTAGCCCCGACCGCGCCGCCGCGACCACGGAGCCGCCGACCCCGACCGCGGGGCCGGCGGCTCCGCGCGTTCCGGACCTCCGGGAGCGGCCGGCCCGCCGCGACGCTATCGTGTTCGACGATAAGCGGAAAGGACGGCCATGGCCCAGCGCGACGACGGCTTGAATACGGTATACAGATACCACGAGAGCACCAAGCACCACCCGACCCGCTACGCCCGGTCCCTGGGCTACCTCGATTGGGCAACCCAGCCGGAGCCGTTCCTGCAGTTCACCGGCGCCCCCCTGACCCGGCTGCCGGCGCCCTCCGCGGGGCCCGATCCGGCCTGGGACCAGGTGCCCGCCGGCGGTCTGCTTCCGGCCCCCCTGGACAGCGGCTCCCTCAGCCGCCTGCTGTGGACCAGCCTCGCCCTGTCGGCGTGGAAGCAGGTGGACGGGCCGGACGGCCGGGTCCTGTCCCGCTGGGCGCTGCGGGTCAACCCCTCCAGCGGCAATCTGCACCCGACCGAAGGCTGGCTCGCCTGCGGGGCGGTGCCCGGACTGCCCGGCGGACCTGCCCTGCACCACTACCGGCCCGACCTCCACGGCCTCGAACGCTGCGCCGATCTGGATCCGGAGGCCTGGCCCTCGGCCCTCGGCCCCGGCCGGTTCCTGGTGGGGCTCAGTTCGGTGATCTGGCGCGAGGCCTGGAAGTACGGCGAACGCTCGTTCCGGTACTGCTGCCACGACACGGGCCACGCCCTGGCGGCCGTGGACCTGGCCGCCGCCGCCCTGGGCTGGCGCACCCGGCTGTTGGACGGGACGGGCGACCACCACCTCGGCCATTTCCTGGGTTGCCAACGGCGGCCGGGACCGGAGCAGGACCATCCCGACGCGCTCGTTCTCGTGGATACCACCGGATCGCCTGATGATGTGATCATTCCATTGCTTGATCGGCTGCCCGTCCCGTCGGCATGGCACGGCGATCCCGAACCCCTCAGCCCGTCCCACCAGGCCTGGCCGTTGTTGGACGAGGTGCGGGCCGCCGTCCTATGGCCAGGCCGCGCTTGGGTGGAGCGCCCGGCGGCCCCCCCCGCGCCGGCCGCCGCCAGGACCGACCTTCGCCCGGCCGGCTTCACGGACCTGGTTCGCCGCCGCCGCAGCGCCGTGGCCATGGACGGGCGCACGTTCCTGCCCAAGTCGTTCTTCTTCGGTCTGTTGGAACGGTTGCTGCCGGCACGGTCGCCGCGGCCGTTCGCCCTGCTGCCCTGGCAGCCGGCGGTGTCCCTCGTCCTGTTCGTGCACCGGGTCGAGGGCCTAGCGCCCGGCCTCTACATCCTGGTGCGCGACCCTGCCCACGAACCGGAGCTCCGCGCCGCCCTGCTCCCCGAATTCGCCTGGGAACCGGTGGCCGACGGCCCCGGCGGTCTGCCCCTGTTCCGCCTGGGCGGCGGCGACCTGCGGGCGGCGGCCCGGGATCTTTGCTGCCACCAGGAGATCGCCGCCGACGGAGCCTTCGCCGTGGCCATGCTGGCCCGTTTCGACGCCCCGCTGGCCGACGCCGGCCCCGGCATGTACCCGCGGCTGTTCTGGGAAACGGGCGCCGTGGGCCAGATCCTCTACCTGGAGGCCGAAGCCGCGGGGGCGCAGGGCACCGGCATCGGCTGCTACTTCGACGACGAGGTGCACCGCCTGCTGGGCCTGACCGGCACCAATTGGCAGAGCCTGTACCATTTCACCATCGGTGGCGCCGTGCACGACCGACGGATCCGCTCGGCGCCGGCGTATGCGCATTTGCCAGGCTAGGTTGCGATCCGCAGGCTGCGGCAGGGCGGCGTGCAAGCAGCCCAAGGGAAGCCGCCTGGGCCCAAGGCGCCCCCGACCACCCCGGTACCACCGTATGCAGGGAGAGGGCCCCCCGGGGGGCCTTCCCCCGGGGGAAGTGTCCCGCCCGTGTCCCGCACGCAAACAGTTATTAGTAAACAGCTTAGACGATCCTTGAGGGTCGCACCCCCACAGGGCATATTAACGGAATTGACAGATCCTGCCGAAATGATCTAGAATCCAAGGTATAGGAATTCCCGAAGCCCGAATGTTGCACCAGTGGATCGTGATCCCATGGCTTCACCGCCGCTCCTTGCTCGACCCCGGGCGGCGGAACAAGGCCTCGCCA
This sequence comes from Candidatus Krumholzibacteriia bacterium, assembly GCA_014859985.1. GTDB lineage: Bacteria > Krumholzibacteriota > Krumholzibacteriia > LZORAL124-64-63 > LZORAL124-64-63 > JACZKN01. The sequence goes on from JACZKN010000488.1 coordinate 5,113, forward strand.
CAAGGAGCACGAAGACCATGAACGCTCTCCGACCGTTCGCACGGCCCGTCGTGCTGCTTTGGCTGGGCGCGTTCGCGCTGTTCATGGCCGCGCCGATGGATGCGTTTGCGAAGCGGGAAATGACGATTGGGAATGGGAGTCTTGAGGGGGACCCAGGCGATTCAATGGACGCGATTGGCGGTGGCGGAGGAACGGTAGGAGGCGCAGATACTATCAATGGCGCGATCGTTTTAGACGCACCCCACATCGCGAACTACGCCAAGCCACCAATAGGCTTATTGATGCCCGTTTTCATTGGAAACGGTATCGTAGTGTTGCCCTTCTATTTCATTTTCAAAGGATCACCTGAGGATTGTGGTGGAGGCAGACGATGAAACTGCCGCTGCTATTCCTCGAAAACCCGTTCTCTCAGATCTACGTGCCCCAGGAGACCTATAGTTTCGCCTGGGAGCGGTTCATACAGGAAGATTATGCTGCCGTAAGGACGATCATTGCTAGAATGACTGGCGGTAGTACAGTTTCGAGCTCTTCGGCTTCAGTACCCTACGCTAAGGCCGTCGGCCTGTTCTGCTGGGCTCTAGTCTTTCAGAAAGACCACAGCGAACTTGATCGCTTACGGGCGATGATTGGCGAATCAATAATCCGCTCAGAGAAGGAACTCCACATCGCGTTCCTGTGGTATGATCTTGCAGTCGGACGTTATGCACAAGCCAGAGAAGAGATCGCTTCCTATATTAAGGATTATGAGTCGGAAGTCGACGAGCACCTGCCGTTCTATTTGTTCTTCCGCAGCTATGCCGACTCAAGGCTCGGGAAGCTTGCCGAATCAATACAAGATGCAGAAGTTGCCAGGGCGCTCTTCATCTTGCACGGATCCGAACATTTTTCCGCACTTGCAAGCAATCACCTAGGGTTGCTATTCCGCCAACTCTCCCAATACCAAATCGCCCTGAACTGGTTCGGGCGCGCCCTCTCCTACTACGACCGTCTCAGCCTGAAACGTAAGCAGTCCATGGTCCGCATGAACCTCGGCGTCACCTACTACAAGATGGCCCGCTACGCCGACGCCGATAAGGCACTCACCGAATCCCTGAACATCGGCATCAAGGGCAAATGGCTCCACCGCCAGTGCTTCGCCAACATCGCCCTCGGCAACGTCCGCCGCCTCCAGCGCGACTTCGATTCCGCACGACGGCATCTCCACGCCGCCTACAACCAGGCGCAGGAGCTGACCTATCCGCGGGAAGAAGCCCTCGCCCTCGAGTTCCTCGGCGACGTGTACCGGGACGAGGGCCAGCCGGCGGAGGCCCGCCGCTTCTACGCGCGGGCCAAGGCCATCGCCGAGAAGCTCGCGCCCGAGGGCGACATCGTCATGGAAGTGCACCGGCGCGTCGGCGAGTGCCACCACCTCGAGGGGGACCTCGGCGCCGCGCTCCCGGAGCTGGACCGGGCCCTGCAGATGGCCCGCGCCCAGGGCGACCGCTTCGAGGAGGCGGTGACCCTGCGCGTGCTCGCCGAGGCTGCGGCCGCGGGCGGGGACGGGGCGACGGCACGGCTGCGCATCGACCAGGCCATCGCCATCCTGCGGGAGATCGAGGCCAGGCACGAGGCGGCCAACGCGCTGCTCGCCTCGGCCCAGCTGGCGCTCGACGAGGCCGACGGGGCGGACGGGGAGCAGGAGCGCGACCGCCTGGACCTGGCCTGGAGCCAGGCCACCGCGGCGCTGGAACTCTACCTGCACGTGGACGTGGCCTGGTGGACCGAGCAGGGGCGGCTCCTGGTGGACCGGATCGCGCGCCGCCGGGCGGCGCGGGACCGCGCCGAGGCGGGCGGGCGCCGCACCTACGCCCCCGGCGACGTGATCATCCACACGAGCCGGGCCATGAAGGATCTGCTGCAGCTGACGGACATGTTCGCAAGCTCGGGCGAGCCCGTGCTGGTGACCGGCGAGACGGGCACCGGCAAGGAACTCGTGGCCCGGCGCATCCACACGCGCAGCGGCCGGGCCAAGGGGCCGCTGGTGACCGTCAACGTGGCGGCCATCCCCGCGACGGTCTTCGAGCGGGAGTTCTTCGGGCACGTGCGCGGGGCGTTCAGCGGCGCGGACCGGGACCAGCCGGGCTATGCGGCCCTGGCCCACGGCGGCACCCTTTTCCTGGACGAGATCGGCGAGCTGCCCATGGCCATGCAGCCGAAGCTGCTGCGCCTGCTGCAGGAGGGCACCTACCAGGCCATCGGCGATCCCACCGAGCGGCGCGCGGACGTGCGCCTGGTGGCCGCCACCAACGCCGATGTGGCCAAGCTCGTGGCTGCGGGGCTGTTCCGCGCCGACCTGTGGTACCGCCTGCGCATCCTCGAGCTGGACCTGCCGCCGGTGCGGGAGCGGCCCGAGGACGTGCGGCCCCTGCTGCGCCACTTCCTGAGCCTGGCGGCCGGGCGGCCCGTGGATCCGGCCGAGATCTTCGACCCCGAATCCCTCGCGGCGGCCGAGGCCTGGTCCTGGCCGGGCAACGTGCGCGAGATCGCCATGATCGCGCGGCGGGCCCACGTGGAGCAGCAATCCCGCGGGAGCGTGCGCCTGGACCTGGTGGACGGGACCCGGCGCCTGACCCTGGCCGGCCGGGCCGTGCGGGCGCTGGCGGCGGCCGAAGGCGCCTCTGCGACAAACGCCTCGCCACTCGGCGCGCCGTCCGGG
>JACZKN010000489.1 GCA_014859985.1 Candidatus Krumholzibacteriia bacterium
CTCGCCGGGTGCCCAGCCGCCCTCCGGGCCGATGGCGGCCACCAGCCACCCGGACACGGGCGCGGCTGCCGGCTCGGGCGTCCCGGCTGCCCTTTCGACCGGCACGGCGCCGTAGAACAGCTGCCAAGCGTCCCGCAGGCGCAACCAGTCCGCCACCGCCTGCGGCTCGTCCAATTGCGGCAGCCAGGCCCGGCCCGACTGCTTCAGCGCGGCCCGCAGGACCCCCAGCCAGCGCTCGCGCCGGCCCTCGCGGGGCTCGACCACCCCGTGCTCGCAGAGCAGCGGCGTGATGCGGTGGGCCCCCAGCTCGACCGCCTTCTCCAGCACCCACTCCCAGCGGCGGCCCTTGACCACCCCGCAGGCCAGCCACAGGCGCGGCGCGGCCTGCTCGGCGTCGTCGCGGACGACGGCGAGGATCTCCAGCCGGGCGAGCCTGCCGTCCTTGCCGTCCAGGCGCGCCGTCAGCCGGTGCCCGCACCCGTCCACCAGTTCGACCGGGTCGCGGTCGCCCTTGCGCAGCACGGTCAGGGCGTGGTGGCTCTCGTCGCGGTCCAGCAGCACGTGCTGGCCGATCGCAGGAACCGGGCCGCCGCCCGCGAGGAAGAACTGGCGCACGGGGCCTCCCTCCGCCGGGGTCGGGCTCAGTCCATGAGGTGGCGGCCGGGCGGCGGCACCTTGCCGGCCAGGTCGTCGCGGAGCTTCTCGAGCTTGAGCTTGAGGTCCTTGTCCAGCTTCTCCGGGGTCCAGGCCAGCACCCGCACCAGCTGGTCCCCCACGCCGGGGCGGTTCACGTGGGGGATGCCCTTGCCGCGCATCCGGAAGATCTTGTGGCCCTGGGTGCCGGCGGGGACCTTCAGCGCCACCTTGCCGTCCAGGGTGGGGACCTCGACCTTCGTGCCCAGCATCAGGTCCACCGGGGACAGGGGCACGTCGATCAGCAGGTCGTCGCCGTGGCGCTCGAAGAGGGCATGCTCCTGCACCTCGAAGACCACTCGCAGGTTGCCGGCCGGGGCGCCGGCGGCGCCGGCGTCGCCCTTGCCCTCGATCTCCATGTAGTTGCCCGTGGAGACCCCGGCCGGAACCTTGATCTCCAGCTTCTCCTCGCCGCGCACGGTGCCGCTGCCGCGGCAGGAGGTGCAGGGGTCGTCGATGGTGCGGCCCTGGCCCTGGCAGCGGGGGCATACCCCTTCGGTGACCATCTGGCCCAGCAGGGACTGGCGCACCTGGCGCACGCGGCCGGCGCCCCGGCACTGGGGGCAGGTCGCGGGCTTGCTGCCCGGCCGGGCGCCGGAGCCGTGGCACTCGCCGCAGGGCACCTGCTTGTTCACCTTCACGGTGCGCGTGCCGCCCTTGGCCGCCTCCTCCAGGGTGACCAGCAGGCGCAGCTGCAGGCTGCGGCCGCGCTGGCGCCCGCCGCCGGGACCGCCGGAACCGCCGGAACCGCCGCCGAACATGTCGCCAAAGCCGCCCATGCCGAAGTTGCGCAGGAAGGACTCCAGGGCGTCGTTGAGGTCGACGTTGAAACCGGGTTGGCCGCCCGACCCGCCGAAGGCGGCCTGGGGCCCGGCGTGGCCGAACTGGTCGTAATGGGCGCGTTTCTGGGGATCCTTCAGCACCTCGTAGGCCTCGGCGGCCTCGCGGAACTTCTCGGCGGCGGTGGGGTCGTCAGGGTTCTTGTCCGGATGGTGCTGGATGGCGAGCTTGCGGTAGGCCCGCTTGATCGCGCCTTCGTCGGCGTCCCGGCCGATCCCGAGCACCTCGTAGTAGTCCCGCTTGGCGGCCATGCGCTCTCCCTAGCTGGCGATGACGACGCGCGCCGGGCGCAGCACGAGCTCGCCCAGGACGTAGCCCTGCTGCACCACGTCGATGACGGTGCCGGACTCGTGCTCCGGACTGGGCACCTGGGCCACGGCCTCGTGGCGGGCCGGATCGAAATGGCAGCCCTTGGCCTCGATGGATTCGACGCCCCGCTCGCGCAGGGCGGTGCGGAAGCTCTGGTGGATCAGGTCCACGCCCTGGCGCAAACCCGCGGCGGTGGTCTCGGCGGGCCCGTCCAGGGCCTGCAGGGCCCGCTCGAGGTTGTCGGCCACGTCCAGCAGGGGGCGCAGCACCTCCGCCTGGGCGAAGCGGCGAGCGTCCTCTACCTCCCGGCGGGACCGCTTGCGCAGGTTATCCAGATCGGCCAGGGCGCGCAGCCACTTGTCCTTCAGGTCGTCGCGCTCGGCGGCCAGGCGCTCCTCACCGGTGGGCTCGGGCAGCGGCTCCGGTGCACCGGCGCCGGTCTCCCGATCCTCCGGGGCGACGGCCTCGTCTTCGCGGACGACCCCGGCCCCGGCGTCGTCGGCGGCGGGCGGCAGGTCCTGGTCGTGCGGCTTGCGCTTGTCGTGCATCGTTCCCCAATCCTCGGGTTGCCGGAGGCAGCAGTCGTTGCGGCCGGGTCAGGGACCTAGCTGGCCACGCGGTTCGGGTCGGCGTCGATGGCGGCGCCCAGCAGGTCCATGCCCTGGAAGGCGCGCTCGTAGCCCATGCGCCGGGGGCCGAGCACCGCCAGCACCCCGCGGCGGCCACCGATGGCGAAGCCGCGGGTCAGCACGGCGAAGCGACGCAGGCCGCCGACGGGGTTCTCGCTGCCGATCCAGACGCCGAAGCCTTCGCCGGCCCGGTTGTCCAGGTCGCCCAGGGCCTGGCGGATCAGCCGCGGCGACTCGAGGAAACGCAGCAGTTCGCGCAGCGGTTCCGGATCCTGGAATTCCGGTTCCTCCAGCACGTTGGCCATGCCCTCGAGCTCGACTTCGCCCTCCACCAGGTCGGCCAGCGCGCGCCGGGTCTCGCCCGCGAGTTCGTTGGCGCAGCGGGACGCGGGCGAACCCAGCAGGTCCGGCGGCTCCAGGACCCCGGCGCGGATCTCGCTGACGGTGCGCCCGGCGGCGCGGTGGCTCAGGACGGCGGCGGCGTCGGCCAGCAGCCCGGCGGTGCGGTCCTGGTCGAAGGCCACGAGGCCGGTGCGCACCTGGGCGTTGTCCAGGACCACCGCCAGCAGCGCCCGGCGCAGGGTCCGCGGGTAGATCTCCACCCGCACCACCTTCACCGTCTCCCAGGACGGCCCCACGATGATGCCCAGGGCGTCGGTCAGGCGGCTCAACAGCAGCGCCAGGCCCTTGATGCGGGTGCCGCCGGCGTCGGCCGCCAGGCCCCGTTCCATCAGCCTGGTCATGGCCGGCGGCGCTTCCCGGCGCCGCAGACCCCAGCCGGCGGTGAGGGTGTCCACGTACACGCGGTAGCCCCGGTCGGTGGGCTCGCGGCCGGCCGAGGTGTGGGGCTGCGCCAGGTAGCCCCGATCCTCCAGCCGCTTCATCACCGCGCGGATGGTGGCCGAGGACACCCGGCGGCGCACCGAGCGCTCCACCAGGCCCGAGCTGACGGGGCGGCCGGTCTCGATGTTCAGCCGCACCACCGCCTCGAGGATCTCCCGCGCGCGGTCGTCCAGGGGCTGGGTGTCGGCTGGGCGCATCATGGTCGTCGCACGCTTTCCGGGCGGATCCTCTTGCCAAGGGCGCCCCAAGGTAAACACCGTGTTTTGCCGGTGTCAACCGCCCCGGGGCGCACCGTCGGCCCGGACCGTCCGTGCAGGACCCGGCTAGGCCAGGCCGCAGGCCAGGCGCTCCTCGATGGTGTCGATGCGCAGGAACCCGACCGGCAGCAGGCGCAGGTGGCCGTCCGCGACGATCCACAGGCCCTCGCGGCGGCCCGCGGGCAGGTCCAGGGCACCCGGCGGCAGCCAGACCAGGGGCACCCCCTGCCGGGTGCGGAGCGCCAGGACCACCCTTTCGAGGCGGCGCGCGGTGGTGTCCAGGGGGTCGACCGACGCCTCCGGCAGGCGGCCCTCGTCCAGGCGGCGCAACCAGGCGGCCAGGGTGCCGGCGTTGGCGTAGCGGCGGCGCCCCCAGGCCCCGTGGGCGGCCGGTCCCAGGGCCAGCCAGGGGCGCCGGCGCCAGTAGGCCGCGTTGTGGCGCGACTCCGCGCCGGGGCGGGCGAAATTGGAGACCTCGTACTGCCGCAGGCCCAGCCGCTCCAGTTCCTCCACACAGGACAGGTAGAGCGATTCGCTGCGGTGGTCCGGCAGCAGCCGGACCTCCCCGGCGGCCACCCGGGCCTCCAGCGCCGTGCCCGGGTGCAGTTCGAGGAGGTAGAGCGAGACGTGCTCGGCGCCGCGGCCCACCGTTTCCTGCAGCTCGGCCAGCAGGCGCGGCCGCTCGAGGCCCGGCCCCAGGATGAAGTCGGCCGAGACGCGCTTGAAGTGCCGCACCGCCCGGTCCAGGCCGGCCCGCGCGGTGGCCGGGTCGCAGGAGCGGCCCAGCAGCTTCAGCACGCGGGCGTCCAGGCTCTGCACGCCCAGGCTGACGCGGTTGACCCCCAGGCCGCGCCAGGTGCGGGCCAGCTCGTCGGACAGGGACTCGGGATTGGCCTCGGCGGTGAACTCCAGGTCGTCGGCCACCGGCAGCGTGCCGACGGTGCCGCCGATCATCACCTCGGCCAGGTCGGGCTCCAGCTGGGACGGCGTGCCGCCGCCCAGATACGCGGTCGCCAGGCGCCGGCGGCCGGCCCGCAGCGTCGGGCAGGCGGCGCGGCGCAGCTCCAGTTCCCGGACGACCCCGCGGGCGAACCGTTCGCGCTCGGCGCGCCCGTGTTCGGCCGTGCGCGCGAAGTGGCAGTACGAGCAGATGGAGGCGCAGAAGGGGACGTGGATGTAGAGGCCCGACACGCCTCCCCCTTTCGCCGCCGCCGGCCTAGCGGATGACGTCCCCCAGCCGCGAGAACCGCGGCAGGTGCCGGTCGCCGTCCCACGACCAGTAGATGAACAGCGCCTTGCCCTTGATCAGGTCCGTGTCCAGGGGGCCCCAGTAGCGGCTGTCCATGCTGTTGAAGCGGTTGTCGCCCATCATGAAGATGGTGCCCGCGGGCACCACGTACGGGTCGGGCAGGTTGGTGCCCTCCCAGGGCCAGTCGCGGTTGCGGGGGTTGCGCACGTAGGAGGCCTGGTCCTTCTTCACGCGGGGCGGGGGGCAGCTTTCCGGGTCGGTCCAGGTCGGCACGCAGGAATGGTCCCCGTCCCGGTCGCCGAAGTTGGACTCGTAGACCTCGCCGTTGACGTAGAGCACGCCGTCGCGGACCGCGACCGTGTCGCCGGCCACCGCCACGCAGCGCTTGATGTAGTCGAGGTTGCGGTCCCGCGGGTACTCGAAGACGATGATGTCGCCCTGGCGCGGGGCGCGGATCGCCGGCAGCTTCAGCACCGGCAGGCCGTCGACCAGGGTGGTGCGGCCGATGCGGATGCGGTCGGGGGTCTTGGCGCCGTAGAGGAACTTGTTCACGAACAGGAAGTCGCCGATCTGCAGGGTCTCGAGCATAGAACCCGTGGGGATGCGGAAGGCCTGGAACAGGAACTGACGCAGGATCAGGGCGATCACCAGCGCGGTGCCGATGGCCTTGGCGTACTCGATGATGGTCTGCTTCGCGGTGCGCGGCGGGGCCTTCACCTTCGCCACCTTCTCCCGGCGCAGGATGCGGTCCAGGATGCTCATCGTCCAGGCTCCTCGGGATGTCCGGTCCGCGCGGCCGCGCCGGCTCAGCGTTCCACCTTCAGCACCGCCAGGAACGCCTCCTGGGGGATCTCCACGGCGCCCACCTGCTTCATGCGCTTCTTGCCTTCCTTCTGCTTCTCCAGCAGCTTGCGCTTGCGGGAGATGTCGCCGCCGTAGCACTTGGCCGTCACGTTCTTGCGGTAGGGCTTGACCGTCGTGCGCGCCAGCACGCGCGTGCCCACGGCCGCCTGGATCGCCACGGCGAACATCTGCCGCGGGATCAGCTCCTTCAGCTTCTGGCAGAGCTTCAGGCCCCAGCTGTAGGAGTTGTCCTTGTGCACGATGCAGGTCAGGGCGTCCACCGGGTCGCCGTTGATCATGATGTCCAGCCGCACCAGGTCGTCGGCGCGGTGCAGGCGGTACTCGTAGTCCAGGGAGGCGTAGCCCTTGGTCACGGACTTCAGCTTGTCGTAGTAGTCGACCACCAGCTCGTTCAGCGGCAGGTCGAACTCGATGTTCACCCGCTCGGTGTCCAGGTACTCCATCCTGGTCTGGACGCCGCGACGCTCCAGGGAGATCTGGATCACCGGCCCCACGTAGTCCTTGGGCGTGATCACCGCGGCGCGCACGATGGGCTCGCGGATCTCCGCGATCTCGCGCGCGTCCGGCAGCAGCGCGGGGTTCTCGCAGAGGATCACCTGGCCGCCCTTGAGCAGCACCTCGTACTCCACGTTGGGCAGGGTGGCGATCAGGGACAGGCCGTACTCGCGCTCGAGCCGCTCCTGCACGATCTCCATGTGCAGCAGGCCCAGGAACCCGCAGCGGAAGCCGAAGCCCAGCGCGGCGGAGGTCTCCTTCTCCCAGGTCAGGGACGCGTCGTTCATCTGCAGCTTCTGCAGGGCGTCCAGCAGGTCGTCGTACTGGTCGTTGTCGATGGGATACATGCCGGAGAAGACCATGGGCTTGGCCAGGGTGTAGCCGGGCAGGGGCTCGGGGCAGGGGCGCTCGCCGCTGGTGACGGTGTCGCCCACGCGCACGTACCTGACGTCCTTGGCGCCGGTGGCGATGTAGCCCACCTCGCCGGCGATGAGCTGCTTCTGGGCCACGCGGGCCAGGCGGAACCAGCCCAGCTCGTCGGCCGAGTAGCGGCGGTCGTTGCCGAACATGCGGATGGGCTCGCCCTTGCGGAGCGTGCCGTCGAAGATGCGCACGTAGGCCACGGCGCCCACGTAGGCGTCGAAGACCGAGTCGAAGATCAGGGCCTTGAGCGGCGCCTCGGGGTCGCCCTTGGGGTGCGGCACCCGCGCGACCACCGCCGCCAGCAGGGCGTCGATGCCCTCGCCGGTCTTGGCGCTGACCATGAGGATCTCGTCCGGGTCGCAGCCGATCAGGTCGATGAACTGCTCGGCCACGTAGTCGGTGCGCGCCGCCGGCAGGTCGATCTTGTTGATCACCGGGATGATGGTCAGGTCGTGCTCGATGGCCAGGTACATGTTGTTGATGGTCTGGGCCTGCACCCCCTGCACCGCGTCGACCACCAGCAGCGCGCCCTCGCAGGCGGCCAGGCTGCGGCTGACCTCGTAGTGGAAGTCCACGTGGCCCGGGGTGTCGATCAGGTTCAGCACGTAGGCCGAACCGTCGGGCGCCTTGTGGTCCATGCGGATGGGGTGGCTCTTGATGGTGATGCCGCGCTCGCGCTCCAGGTCCATGGAATCGAGCACCTGCTCCTGCATGGCCTTGCCCGTGAGCGTGCCCGTGTACTCGAGCAGCCGGTCGGCCAGGGTGCTCTTCCCGTGGTCGATGTGGGCGATGATGCAGAAGTTGCGCGTCCTGTCCTGCGGGGCGGCCATCATGCTCCTGGCGGTCCGGATCCGACGAAGCCCACCCGGGCGGTCCCCGGGTGGTCAGCGGACAAAGTTAGCCTTCAAAAGGTCGTTCGCCACCGGAAAACGGTGAGCAGGGGCGCCGGGACCGCCCCGGGCATGTCCCCTCCGGGGGGGCCGAACTGCTCGTCCCACCGGTTGGGGACCGGCACGGGGTCCTCGTCGAAGTTGAAGAGGTGGGACCCCACGTAGGCGTCCAGGGCCACGATCAGCAGCGCCCCGCCGCCCCACCAGGCGAAGTCCCGCATCTGCTCCCACAACTCGTCCGCCAGGTCGTCGTAACGGGCCCGGTTGAAGGGATCGTCCTCGGGGAAGGTGCCGGCGAAGTCCCTGGCCCGTCGGGCCTGCCGGTCCCGGGAGATGACGTTGGTCCAGAAGTACATTTGCGCGCCGTAGGCGAGCCCGGCCCGCCAGCTGTTCTCGGCGTAGAGCTGCCCCCAGCCCGGGAACACGGGGGTCATGAGCACCGCACCGGTGGCGCTGACGCCGGTGTACCACAGGTCCGGCTCCGCCCGGCGGAAGTCGATCAGGTCGGGGTCGAGACGCCGCACCGCGGCGGTGTCGGCGACGGCGGCGGCAGCTCCGGACTCGAGGCTGTCGCCGGGCGCCGCGGCGACAGCCTCGAGT
>JACZKN010000008.1 GCA_014859985.1 Candidatus Krumholzibacteriia bacterium
GTTCACCGACGCCCTCTTCGCCGCCTGGACGGATGCGGAAGCCGCGGCCGCCCGGGTCCGGACCCCTATTCGGCTTCGGTCGCGGCTTCCGCATCCGTCCAGGCGGCGAAGAGGGCGTCGGTGAACAGGTCCGGAGCGAAGGGCGCCAGGTCCTGCACGGTCTCGCCCATGCCCACGTAGCGAACGGGCAGACCCAGGGTCTCGGCGATGGCCACGACGATGCCTCCCTTGGCGGTGCCGTCGAGCTTGGTCAGCACCAGGGCGTCGACCGGCACGGTCTCGGCGAAGACCCGGGCCTGGGCCAGGCCGTTCTGCCCCGTGTTGGCGTCCACGATCAGCAGGGTCTCGGGGTCGCGGCCGGTCTTGCGGCGGATCACCCGGGCGACCTTGCCCAGTTCGTCCATCAGGTTGGTCTTGGTGTGCAGGCGGCCGGCGGTGTCGACGATCACGACGTCGGTGCCGCGGGCCTCGGCGGCGCTCAGGGCGTCGAAGACCACCGCCGCCGGGTCGGCTCCGGGGCCCTGGTGCACGCAGGGTACGCCCACCCGCTCGGCCCACACGGCCAACTGCTCCACCGCCGCGGCGCGGAAGGTGTCGCCCGCCGCCAGCAGCACCGACTGCCCCCGGCTCTTGTACAGGTAGGCCAGCTTGGCGATGGTGGTGGTCTTGCCCGTGCCGTTGACCCCGACCACGAAGATCACCCGCGGGCCGCCCGGCGCGGGCTCCGGCGCCGAGGCGGCGTCGGCCCGGCCCTGCTTCTTCCGCTTCCCCTTGGCGCCGGCCGGCTCGTCGTCCCAGCGCAGGGGGCGGACCTTGGGCTTGGCCGTGGTGAGGATCTCGAGCACGTCGTGGCGGATGACCGCCAGCACCGCCTCGAGGGTGGCTTCGCCTCCCTCCTGCTTCAGGCGCTTCTCGATGTTGCGCGTGATCGCGACCGCCGACTGCACGCCCATGTCGGCGGAGATCAGCAGTTCCTCGATGCGGTCGAGGGTCTGCTGGTCCAGGCGCACGCGGTTGCCGAACATGCCGCGCATGCCGTCGACCAGGCCCGTGCGGGTCTTCTTCAGGCCCTGGCGGAAGCGGCTGAGGGCGCCGCGGATCACTCGCTGGCCTCCATGCTGCCGGGGGCGCGCTCGGCCGCGGCGGGTTCGGCTTCGGCCTCGACCTCCGCCTCGGTCTCGGGGCCGGCGTCGGGCTCGGCGTCGGCGTCGACAAACGCCATGGCGCCCTGGCCGCCCCGCGCCGCCTCGGCCTGGTCGATGTTCTGGCGACGGGCGGCGATGTTGGCGGCCAGCTGCTCGTCGCTCCGGCTCTCGGCCACGTCGCTGAAGCTGACCGAGACGATGGAGCTGCAGCCGGGCTCCATCATGGTCACGCCGTACAGGTGGTTGGCCGTCTCCATGGTCAGCTTGTTGTGGGTGATGACCAGGAACTGGGTGTTGCGGCTGAACTCCCGCAGCATGGTGACGAAGCGCTGGATGTTGCTGTCGTCCAGGGGCGCGTCGGCCTCGTCCAGCATGCAGAAGGGCGACGGCTTGACCAGGTAGACCGCGAACAGCAGCGACAGGGCGGTCAGGCAGCGCTCCCCGCCCGAGAGCAGGGACACGTGGTCGACCACCTTGCCCGTGGGCTGGGCGATGATGTGCAGGTTGCTCTCCAGCGGGTCGTCCGTCTTGATGAGCTGCAGGTCCGCGCGCCCGCCCTTGAACAGGGTCTGGAAGACGGCGATGTAGTTGCGGCGCACCTCCTCGAAGGTCTGCACGAAGCGCTTGCGGGCGGTGCGGTTGATCTCGGCGATGGCCTTCTGCAGGTCGCCGCGGGCCTTCTCCACGTCGTCGCGCTGGGCCTCCAGGAAGTCCAGGCGCTCCTTCTTGGTGTCGTATTCCTCGAGGGCCAGGTGGTTGATCGGTCCCAGGGCATTGAGCTTCTCCCGGCGGTCCTCCAGCAGCGACCGGGCCTGCTCCAGCTGGAAGACGCCGTCCTGCCGCTCCAGCTCCGGGGGCAGGTCGGTCTCGTCCACGCCCGCCACCAGGTCCCGGAAGCTGCCCTTGTACTGCTGCTCGATGCGCTCCTCGAGGTTGTTGCGCTTGATCTCCAGGGTCGCCAGCAGGGTCTGCATCTCGTGGGCCTGCTCGCGGTAGCCGCCCCGCTGCTTCTCGATGGCCTGGACCCGCTGGTGCCAGGCGGCCGTCTCCTCGTGCATGGCCTGGATGCCGTCGGCCGCGGCGCGCACCACCTTGCGGCGGCGCTCCCTGTCGTCCATGCCCCGGGCCAGCAGGTCGCGCTTGGCCGCCAGCTCCTCGCCCAGGGCGGCCATGGACTCCCGGGCATGCTCGTTGTCCTGGGCCAGGCGCTCGCGGCGGGCGAACTGCTCGGCCACGTTCTCGCGCAGGTGGTTCAGGGTGGTCCTGGTCTCCCGCTGCTGGCCCTCGCGCCGCTGGTGGGTCAGGCGCAGTTCCTCGACCTCGGCCCGCAGCTCGTCCCGGGACAGTTCGGCCTGCTGCACCTGCCGGCGCAGCTCGTCCCGGGCGGTCGTGCTGTCCAGGCGCAGGCGGCCGCTCTCGGTCAGCAGGTCGGTCAGCTGCTGCTCCTCGGTGGCCAGGGCCGCCACTTCCGCGGACAGGCGCTCCCGCTCGGCCTGCATCTCGGCGGCGCGCTGGCCGGCGGTGTCGCGCACCTGGACGGCCTGGGCCAGCTGCACCTGCAGGCCGCTCAGCTCGGTATCCAGGGCCGCGAGCCGGCCGCGGCCGGCGATCAGGGCCTCCCGCAGTTCCTCGCGGCGGGCCCGGTTGGCGGCGGCCTGCTCCTGGGCGGCGGTGACCTTGCCGTCGAGCCGGGCCACCTCCTGTTCCATCTCGTCCAGCTTCTCCTTGCGGCCGATCAGGGCCAGGGCATCGGACTCGCCCCGGCCGCCGCGGATGGTGCCGTCGCTGCGCACCAGCAGGCCGGCGCGGCTGACGCAGGTCACCACGCCGGGCCCCGACCAGCGGGACGCTGCCTCCAGTGTTTCCTCATCAGATGTGTAGATCGTCGTGCGGTGCAACAAATTGCGCAGCGCCGGAATTTCGGATCCCGGGCCGGTGATGACCGCGTGGGCCGGCCGCCCGCCCGCCGGCGGGGCCGGCCCACGAGG
>JACZKN010000490.1 GCA_014859985.1 Candidatus Krumholzibacteriia bacterium
GCCACCGCATCCCCGCCGGCGCGCGCCGGCCGCTTCGCGCTGCAGCTGGGCGCCTTCAGCGACCGGGGTCTGGCCCTGGACCTGGTCCGGCGCTACGGCCGGCAGGTGCCGGACCTGCGCATCGATACCGAGCGCGACGACCGCGGCCAGCTCCTTTACAAGGTGCGCAGCGGATCGTACGTCAACCCGGCGCTGGCCCGCGACGCGGCCGACGCCCTGAAGCGCTCCCTCGGCATCGAGGTCTTCGTGGCCGAGCTCGGCGGCTGAGGCCGTGGCCCGCACCGGCAAGGCCGCGGCCGCGGACGAAGCCAAGGGCGCTCAACCCCGCCTGACGCCCATGCTCACCCAGTACCTGGAGCTGAAGGCCCGCAATCCCGACGCTTTGCTGCTGTTTCGCATGGGGGACTTCTACGAGACCTTCTTCGACGACGCCCAGGTCCTGGCCGACACCGCGGGCGTGACCCTCACCAGCCGCGACAGCAAGAGCGACAACCCGGTGCCCCTGGCCGGCGTGCCCTACCATGCCCTGGACAGCTACCTGCACCGCCTGCTGCAGGCGGGGCTGACCGTCGCCATCTGCGAGCAGGTGGAGGACCCGGCCCTGGCCAAGGGGCTGGTCAAGCGGGACATCGTCGAGATCATCAGCCCCGGCACGGCTACCGCCCCGGAGCTGGTGGACACGGCGGCGGGCCTCTACTGCCTGGCCTGGGTGCCGCGCCGGGACGGGGACGACGGCTACGCGCTCCTGGACGCCTCGACCGGCGAGTTCCGCTGCGGCCAGGAGCGCGGCTCCCTGCCCGCCCTGTGCGAACGCCACCCGGTGCGCGAGGTGATCGTGCGCGAGGACACGGACGAGGAGCAGCTGCGGCGCTGGCGCGCCGTCCTGCCGGGAGTCGTGGTCAACCGGGCCAACGGCTCCTGGTTCCACCCCGAGTTCGCCCGGCGCACGCTGCTTGACCACTTCGCCACGGCCAGCCTGACCGCCTTCGGCCTGGAGGACGACACCCGCGAGCCCGCCCGCACCGCCGCCGGCGCCCTGCTGCGCTACGTGTCCAGCCTGGCCCTGCGCCGGCCGCCCCAGGTGACGGGCCTGCGCTTCAGCGCCCGGGGCGACCGCCTGATCCTGGACGAGGAGACCCTGCGCAACCTGGAGGTCTTCCGCACTTTCCGGGGCGAGCGCGGCGAGGGCACCCTGGTGCACCACATCGACGGCACGGTGACCCCCATGGGCCGCCGCCTGCTGGAGCTGCGCCTGGCCGAGGCCCTGACCGACCTGCAGGAGCTGGCCGCCTGGCACGCGGGCGTGGCCGCCGCCCTGGCCGACCGGCCCTGGCGCGACGGCTTGCGGGCCATCC
>JACZKN010000491.1 GCA_014859985.1 Candidatus Krumholzibacteriia bacterium
GGTTCCCCGGCGGCCAGCAGGGCGTGGGCGTGGGGCCGGGCGTGCTCCCAGTCCAGCCAGCCCAGGGCCGAGACGAGGCCGGGCAGGGTCGCCGGGGCGGCGAGCACGGCGTCGGTGACGGCGGCGATGCGGTCGTCGCGGCCGGACACGAACGCGAGGTGGGCCGCCGCGAAGACCTCACCGGCCTCCTCCCACTTCAGTTCCCGGCGGCAGATCTCCCAGCCGGCGTCGCCGGCGACGCGCAGGCCGTCGAGGTGGGCCTCGACCCGGTCGTCCAGCCTGGCCAGGTCGGCCAGGGAGTAGTGGGGGGCGTGCACGGCCTGGGAGCGCAGGAGCCACTGGAAGGCGGCTTCTTCGGCGTGCTGGGAGACGACGCTCGGGACGATCGGTGGCATCTGCCTTCTTCTCCACTTCCCGCAGTGACGCGAGGTCTGTTGCGGTGCAGCCCGCACGCCGCGACGCCTACCGCGAAGGACCACCGCCGGCGGTGACCGCGGCCGGCGTCGATTCAGTCGATCCTGGTCCAGGATGTGCCATCGTAGCTGAAGACGTCCTTGGCTCCCGTCGACCACATGACCGATCCGTCCAGGGCGACCGCCAGATGGAAGCAGCTCGAGGGGAAGTCGTCGTCGAATTCCACCGGCACCAGCCCCTTGTCGGTCAACGCGAAGAGCAGGTTCATCGATGCCAGGAAGAGCCGATCGGCGAACCAGGCGATTCCCCAGAAATCCTGCTGCACCACCCCGGCCTCGATGACCTGCCACTTGTCGTGCCGCCCCTTCATCAAGAGGCCGCTCCGGCCGCAGACATAGACGGCCCCGTCGTGTCCGCAGCAGACGTTGGTCAGGTTGACGTTGGTAGGGCTGGCGATCGCCTGCCAGCCCGCTCCGTCGTACCACCAGAGTTCGCCGTCGCGGCCGCACGCGTAGAGTTCGTCCTCTCCGAAGCCGTCGATTCCCTCGAAACTGCAGATCTCGCCGCTGCCCTGCGCCGGCCGGATCCCCTGGGTCAGGTCGACCCACCGGCCGACGCCGTCGCGGCGATAGGCCTGGCGCTGCATGCCCACGGCATAGGCCTTGCCGGCGATCGCGCGCAGGCTGCGCATCATGCCGATATCGGCGGGTGAGGCCGTCGGAGTGTCGATATACTCCTCGTGCGAGTCGCCGGCCCCCCAGAAGTAGACGTGCCCCGACAGCCCGAGGTACGCCGCCTGGCGCATGGGGTGCTCGACCGCAGCGAGACCGCAGAGGCTGAAATCGAGTGTTTCCACCGGGCTGCCGATCCACTGGACCGAGTCCCATACCGCCGGTACGCACATGTCGTTCTGTGCGTCGATCGCCCGGTCGGAAATGAGGCCGACCGCCGCAACGGTCCTGTCGCGAGGAGCGCTGAACAGGAATGTGAAATCGTCGGTCCAGTGCGGCATGCCGATACCCTTCCGTCCCTAGAAACAGGTGGAATTCACGCTGGAGACGCGGTTGGCGACCCCGGCGCGATCCGCGGCGAGCTCCCCGGCACTTGCCAACCGCTCATCGAGCTTCTGCTTGGAAAACGTGGCTACCGCCTTGATCTCGGTTCCTGGCGCGATGCCGCATTTCTTCTCGTGGTAGTCCTTCAATTGGGCCAGGAGGCACTTCTCGGAGCAGGACGATTCCGGGAACGTCTTCTTGAACGCGTTGACGCCGTTGGCCTGGGCGTCGGCCAAGGTCGTCTTCGGAAAAGAAGTGACCTTCTTCTTCCCGACGACGGCCGTGAGGGTGCCGCCCGTGTTGTCCTTGAGCCCGCCGGATGGTTTGTCCAGCGCGGTCTGGCTCTGGAACGTGTGCATCATGCCGTGGGTCCCGGTGCCGCTGCCGCCCTCGGCACAGACGCAGGGCGCGGCATCGGGGTCGTACCTCGGCACGCCGGCGATGCGGACGTTTTCTCCCGTTGCCGGATCGACCTTGCCGGGGTCGGTTGTTCCCCGGCCCTTGGCGTGGAATGCCGAGGCTTCGACGAGATGATGGGGCGTCTGCCCGGGGCAGCAGGTCTTGGGCTTGTATGGGCTGAGCTTGCACCTGCGGGCCTGCAGGCATTTGCCGGCGTCGCCGTCGAGCACCTTCAGCGAGTAGCTCCTGGCGTTCGCCTTGTTCTTGACGACGGTCTTCGCCGCCTCGGGCGGGCAAGGATCCTCCTGCCCCGAGCAGGCTTCCTTCTCCTTCTTCTTCTCGTCGGCGCAGGGGTCCGGGGGCTGGCCCGGGGCCCCGAACGCCATGGAATCGATGAACGGCCACGGCGGCGTGTCCCCCGGCATGGCTCCCGCATGGTTGTTCGTGGTCATGTCGAGGTGCCGCACGGCGTTCTTGCCCTCGAACTTCACGTCCATGGAATAGCTGATGAAGTAGACCTTGCCGCGGTTCTGGCTGGTGACGACGCCCTTCTTCGGCGCACTGCCGGCCTCGTCGCCGCTGCTCTTCTTGAAGTGGGACTGGTTCTTGATGCCCACTTCCTTGTCGCTGATCTTGACCTTCTTGGTGCCGCCGGTGGTGTCGGAGGCCATGCCCGTGTTGGGGTAGGGGATGGGCACGCCGGGCGGCGTGGCCGGGGTCTGCGGCGGCGTGAAGCAGACGTCGGGGAAGGCGCAGATGGTCTTGCCGGCGCCCGCCTTGCATGCCACTTCCATGCCGTTGGCGAAGATCTTGTTGGGCATCAGGCGTCGCTCCAGGTCCGGTGGCGCAGGACGAAGGCGGCGCGCTCCCCGCCGGCGCCGGCCACGTGGCAGAGGACGCCGGCACCGGCGGCGTAGCCCTTGGTGGCGGCGGCCAGCATCACGCCCAGGAGCACCGGCACGATGGCCGCACCGACCTCCCCGATGCATTCCACCGGGTGCCAGATGTCGAAGTCCTCCTTGTTGTCGCGCAGGGTGCGGTTCACGGCCAGGGCCGCCTCCTTGAACCCGAACGACTCCCCGTTGTTGTCGGTCAACCGGAAGTCCACCTCGCCGTAGTCGCAGCGCGCATCGGCGAAAGCGGCGCGGTACGCCTCCACCAGCCCGTCGGCGCGCAGCGGCCTCTCCGAGCCGAACGGCGCCGGCTCGGTGCCGAAGCCCAGGCCCAGGCACATCAGCTGCGGCTCGTCCTGGCGCTTGACCGGGCCCACCAGCACGGCGGCCGCGGCCTCGCCGGGAACGAAACCGTCGGAGTGCTCCGCGGTGACCAGACGCCTGTCGGCATGGCAGGCATTCAGAGTCCCGGCGACCAGGTACGTGTCCGTGCCGGCCACGACGCAACCGGGGGCTCCGGCCGCGATCAGCTCGCGAGCGTGGGACAGGGCCCGGGCGCCCGCGGCATGGCCGCCGGCGAGCAGCCGCGAGTCCGGATGCAGCGTCGTGCCCAGCGCGGCGGCGACGTCCTGCAACAGCCGCGCGTCCAGGTCCGCGAACCGCCCCGGCCGGTCCTCCTCCGCGACGCACAACAACAGGGGATACCGGTCGAGGGTACCGGCGTCGGCCGCCGCCAGGCACTCGCCCACCGCCGCCGCCGCCATCCGCCCCAGCTTCTCCACCCCCCGCCATGGCTCGTCCAACGGCACCGGACACCCCTGCAGCCACTCCCCGTCGAACATGAACCGCGTCTCGGTGAACCCGGTGATGCCCGCCCGGATCGCCGCGCAGCTCGACGGCGCGTCCAGGCCGACGCCGGTCACCATCCCCGAACTGTAGATCGCGATCGCGCCCACGCCGGCCTCCGCTCAGTCCGCGCCCGCGGCGCCCAGCTGCGCCAGCGAACGGTAGTAGGTCTTGCCCAGGTCCCGCGCCCGGTACCAGCCCTGCGACATCCGTCCCACCACGCACTGCTTCATCTCGAAGATGTTGCGCCGCAGGGGGATGTTCGTGCGCCAGACCAGCAGCAGCCGCTCCTGGTCGGGCTCGATGATGACCGTGTCCAGGACGGCCTCCTGCGCCGTGCGGTTCAGGTCGGCATCGGTGAACTCGACCGGCACCGTGACCGTCGGCAGCTTGAAGCCGGTGCGGCCCCGGGGCGTGAGGTTCACCAGCAGCACGTCCTCGCCGCCGCGCGGGTAGGGGATCTGCTGCTCGGCCGGGGCCGCCTGGTGGTAGCGCGGGTCGAAGTCCGCCGGCAGGAACGGGAACACGTTGTCCAGCCAGTCCTGGTCGTAGGTGCCGGCCAGGGGGTGGCGGGCGGCGAAGTTGCGGCCGATGGCGCCGTAGGCCATGGGCCGGTGCTTGCCGGTGCGCGTGGTGACCACCTGGCCCACCTCGGCGGTGCAGGGCAGCGGCTTGCCGTCGAGTTCGGTCCGCGAGGTCAGGGGGTAGAAGCCGCAGCCCACGGGGTTGGGCAGGTAGAACTTCTGCTTGTCCGGGTTCTTCTTCGCCACGTCGCGGCCGCCGTAGGCCTGGTCGTAGCCGATGGGCAGGCGGCGGAACGGTTCGGGCGCCGACGGCTTGACCGCCAGCAGCTGGCGTTCCCAGCGGCGCGGCCCGACCACGGTGAACGACTTCTTCACGCCCGCCACGCGCAGGCCGACGGTCACCTCGGTGGCCTTGCGCTCCCCGGGGGCGTAGGCGCTGCCGTTCAGCAGCACGTCGCAGCGGGGCTTGAACGGGGCGAAATCCGACTCGTGGACGGTGGCCGAGAGGCCGGGCTCGCCGGTGAACTCGTCGGCCATCACCAGCGGCGCCTGCTCGGCCGCGAGCTCGGGCTCGGCGTCGTGTTCGGGCAGGCGATACGTCCCCTTGACCACCACGACCACACGCTCGCGCCCGTCCGGGTCAAGGCCCAGGGTGTAGCCGGCGACGAACCTGGTGGCGTTGATCAGTTCCATGGCCCCGTTGACCGGTTCCGGGACGCACGCCCCGCGGGGCACGCGACGGCGGACCTAGTTGAGTTGGATCGAGCCGCCCTTGATGCGGTTGACGCCCGACGAACGGCTCAGCAGGTAGGTGCCCCGGATCAGCACCTTGCCCGCGCGGGTCAGGGTGATGCTGGCGGCGCCGCAGCGCAGCACCAGCTGCTGCTGGGCCGTGACGGTGGTGACGCCGCCGTCGACGGTGACGCCGGCCGCCAGGGGAGCGGGCGTCGCGGACGCTGCCGGCGTCGGGGGCGAACCGGGGTCGACCAGCGGGCCGACGATGAGCGGACGGTGCGGATCGCCGCCCACGAACAGCAGGGCGACCGCGCAGCCACGGTCGGCCTCGTCGAAGCGGCGCGTGGCGACGGCCGGCAGGGGTCGGCGGGCGTCGTTGCCCGGGAACTCCACCCGCGGGCTGCCGTCGGCGTCGAAATCCACCAGGCGTCCGACGACCACGCCGTCGGCCGGCAGCACGGCTCGCTGCGGCGGCTCGGCGGTGGCGACGACGCTCGTGCAGTCGGTATCCTTCATGGCGCGAGCCTCTCGTTGGGAGAATCGGGGGTTTCGCCCGCCGGTCGCAAGACCAGCAATGACGACAGCTTGGCTGGTTCGCACCGGACCGGTTGGCGCCTTCGTCCCCCGCCGGGGCAGACTAGCACGGGCCCGGGGGACCGTCAATTGCGCGGCGCCGCGGCACCCGGGGGCGGTGCTATTGACGACCGGCCGCGAGTGCGGCTATGGTATCTGTTCGGATCGGGGAACATCGACCGTGGGCGGGGACGACATGCCATTCGGATTCTTCAAGAAGCGCAAGGGCAAGGGCCGGGACGACGACCTGTTCGATCCCACCCGGGACCGGCTCGAGGCCGACGAGCTCGAATTGAGCGGCGAGTTCTTCGACGACGGCAACTACGCGGCGGCGCCGCCGCCGCCGCCGCCCGCGCCGCGTGCCTACGCAGCACCGCCCCGACCGGCGGCCCCGGTG
>JACZKN010000492.1 GCA_014859985.1 Candidatus Krumholzibacteriia bacterium
CGCCGGCCGCCCGGCTCCAGGCCACCAGGGCATCCCCCGAACAGTTCATGTAGGTCAAGGGCCGCAGCAGGACCAGGCCCCCGGCCGGGTCACGGGCGGCGGACCAGGCACCCTGCGGAGGGCCGAACCCGAGGCCGCGGCGGCGCGCCAGCTCGTCCAGCACCCGCCAGCCGATGTTGTGGCGATTGCGGGCGTAGCGTTCGCCCGGATTGCCCAGACCTACCACCAGCTGCACGTCCATGGTCCCGCTCCTTCCGCGCCCGCCCGCGGTTCGCAAACGCCGCAGCCGGCCCCCGAGGCGGCCGGCTGCGGGACCACGGCAGTGCCGCCGGATCTCAGTCCTCGTCCTTGTCCTCGTCCGCGGCGGCCTCGGCCCCGGCCTCGCCCTCGGCGGGCGCCACCTCCTCGACGAAGATGGCGGCGGCCTTGATGTTCAGCACCAGCAGGTCCGGGTCGTCGACGATCTCGCCGACGGGCGCCTTGACGTCGCGCACGAAGATCTTGTCGTTGATCCCCAACTCCGAGATGTCGATCTCCAGCTGCTCGGGCAGATCCCGCGGCAGGCAGCTGAGCTGGATGCTGTCCAGGGACAGGGCCACCGACGCCTCGCCGGTCTTGACCGCCGCATTGCTGCCCGTGACGTGCACGGACACGGCGACGGTCACCGGCTTGCCGCGGGGGATCTCCAGCAGGTCCACGTGCAGGATGCGGTCGGTCACCGGGTTGCGCTGCACCTCGCGCAGCAGGGCGATGTGGCCCTCGGCCACGCCTTCCTGCTCCAGGGCGAAGATGGCCGAACGGCCGGCCAGCCTGGCCAGCGCCGCGCCGAAGGCCTGCTGCTCCAGTTCGATGGTTTCGGTCGCGCGCCCGTGGCCGTAGAGCACGGCGGGGATGCGGCCGGCCGCCCGCGTGCGGCGGTTGGCGTTCTTGCCGGTCGTGGACCGGGGATGGACGGTCAGGTTCACCAGACCCATGGTCTTTCCTCCGCGAACGGGGCCCCGTGCGGGGCGAAAAAGGGCTCACCGCCACCGGCGGCAAGGAACCTTCTGGCGCAACGGCCCAAGTGGGTCCGGCGGTCCGTCTGCTGCAAGGGAGAGCTACTCCGGACGGGTGGCGCGCGGTCCCGGAAACGAGTGGTCAAATAAGCACCGCGGCCGGCCCCTGTCAAGGCGGCCCGGCAGGGCGGCTACAGGAACAGGGCGCTGACGGTCTTCTCCAGGTGGATGCGTTCGATGGCGTCCGCCAGCAGCGGGGCCATGTCCAGCACCTTGACCTTGGGGCACTCGGCGTGCCGGTGGAAGGGGATCGTGTTGCTGACCACCACCTCCTTGACCGGGCAGGCCATGATGCGCTCCAGCGCCTGGCCCGACAGCAGCGGGTGGGTGCAGCAGGCGGTGACCGAACGCGCACCGTGTTCCTCGACGCAGACCCGCGCCGCGTCGGTCAGGGTGCCGGCGGTGTCGATCATGTCGTCGAAGATGATCACGTCCATGCCGTCCACGTCGCCGATGAAGTTCATCACCACCGCCTCGTTGGGCCGCGGCCGCCGCTTGTCGATGATGGCCAGGCTCGCGGTCAGGCGCTTGGCGAAGGCCCGCGCCATCTTGATCGAGCCCACGTCCGGGGCCACCACCGCCAGGTTCTCCCGGGAGTGGTCGGCGAAGTGCGACAGCAGGACCGGCGCCGAGTAGAGGTGGTCCAGCGGGATGTCGAAGAAGCCCTGGATCTGCGGCGCGTGCAGGTCGATGGTCAGGATGCGCTGGGCCCCGGCGGTCGTCAGCAGGTTGGCCATGAGCTTGGCGCCGATGGGTACCCGCGGCTGGTCCTTGCGGTCCTGCCGGGCGTAGCCGAAGTACGGAATGACCGCGGTGACCCGGCGGCAGGAGGCGCGCTTGACCGCGTCCAGCAGCAGCAGCAGCTCCATCATGTTGTCCGCCGGCGGCATGGTGGGCTGCACGATGAACACGTCGGTGCCGCGGATGTTCTCGCGGATCTTGACCTGGATCTCGCCGTCGGAGAAGCGGCTCACCTCGACGTCCAGCAGGTTGACGTTCAGGTGGTCGGCGATCCGCTGCCCCATCTCCGGGTGGGCGTTGCCGGTGAGCACCACGAGCTCGTTGTACATGAACCTCTCCTGTCCGGGGCGGGCCCGGCCTGCATGCCGTCAGCGTGTCCTGCTTCGCGAAACGTGCCGCGCCGGCGGGCGAGGGGTGCGAGGGGGCGCGGCGGTATGGTTGGGGCGGCAGGACTCGAACCTGCGAATGCATGGACCAAAACCATGTGTCTTAGCCACTTGACGACGCCCCAGTCGATGTTCGGCGGACGCGAGGGTCAGTAGCTGCCCTCCATGACGCCCCGGTCATCGTCGTCGTAGGAGCCGAAGCGCGACGGCGGCGGGATCTCGCCGTTCTCCACGCGCTGCATCTCGCGACGGTAGGCTGCGATGACCTGGTTCTCCATCCACTCGCGCGTGGCCATGTTGATCGGATGGGCGATGTCCTGGAAGGTGCCGTCCTTCCGCTTGCGGCTCGGCATCGCGATGAAGAGCCCCGATGCCCCCTCGATGATCTTCAGCCCCCGGACGACGAACGCATTCTCGAGGGTGATGCTGGCAAACCCCTTCAATTTGTTGTCGTCGCGCAAGGTAATCCTGATCTCGGAAATCTCCAAGGCTCTCCCCCTCGCTGGTGTGCCGCCGGCCGGCCGGCTTCCGCTGTGCGCGTCACCCTTCCGTGAACCCGACCCCCGCCGGGTGCGGCTTGACGATCCTGACCCAGAGCCCCGCCTGCTCGAACTCCTCCCGGATCGTCGCGAGATCCCTGCCGTCCTGGAACACCCCCACCACCGCCGAACCGCTGCCGGTGAGCATGGCCACCGGCGCCAGGGCGCGCAGGCGCAGGACGTGCCGCTGCAGCGCGGGCTGCTCCGGCAGGACGACCTCTTCGAGCCGATTGTATCCCGGCCAGGTCGGCTGTGGGAACCGGGCCAGTATCGGCTTGATTACTTGGATGTTAGCGGCGGGGCTGTTGACTGTCAATCCCATTCTCAGGCGGCCGTAAACGTCCGAAGTGATTAACTCGAAAGGGGGTTTGATGATCAGGAACTGCCCCGTGCGCACCGTCGGCAACGGCGTCAGGAGGGTGCCGCGGCCGCGGCCGAGCTGGGTGCCGCCACGCACGAAGAACGGGACGTCCGAGCCCAGGCCCGACCCCAGCTTCTCCAGGTCGGCCGGGTCGAGACCGGTGCCGAAGAGGCGGTCGCAGGCCGCGAGCACGGCGGCGGCGTCGGCGCTGCCCCCGCCCAGGCCGGCCCCGGCGGGGATCCGCTTGTCCAGGTGCAGGGAGAGGCGGCCCGAGACGCCGGTCGCCCGGCAGAAGTGGCGGGCGGCCCGCCAGCACAGGTTCGACTCGTCCGCCGGGACGGGCACGTCCCCGTCCACCGTCAGGTCGATCAGGGGCTCGCCCCCCGGAAACGCCTCGTGCAGGGTGGCGCGCACGGCGTCGAACAGGGCCACCGCCTGCAGCACCGTCTCGATGTCGTGGTAGCCGTCGTGGCGCCGCCGCAGCACCTCCAGGTGGAGGTTCACCTTCGCCGGCGCCTGCAGCGCCACGGTGCGGCCCACCGGCCGGCTGCCCTTCGTGAAGCCCGTTTCGTTCATCACAGCGCCTTCTGCCCCGGACGGCGTCCTCAGCGGTAGGTCGCGCAGAGGCGGCCCCAGGGCGTGGACCGGTGGCCGCGCAGGGCGGCGGGCCGACGGGTCAGGTTGTAAACGAGGTCGGCCAGGGGCCGGCGGCCCGGCAGGCGGTCCGCGGCG
>JACZKN010000493.1 GCA_014859985.1 Candidatus Krumholzibacteriia bacterium
CCGCAGGCCGCCGCGTCGGTGCCCGCGGGCAGGTAGAAGACGGCGCTCAGGCCGCCGGTGCGCAGGACCCGCCGCGCCTGGGCGGCCACATCCGCGCGGGTCACGGCGGCGATCTCCGCCGGCACCCGGAAGGCCCGGGCCAGGTCGCCCAGGGAGTCGCTGTAGCCCAGGTTGGCGGCCTGGCCCTGCACCGTTTCCGAGCCGAACAGGTGCCCGCGCAGCACCCGGGTGGCGGCGCGGTCCAGTTCCTCCTGCGTGCACGAGTCCCGTACCAGGTCGGCGCAGACGGCGGCCACCGCGGCCACCGCATCCCGCAGCCGCGCCGCGTCCGTCTCCAGGTCGATCACCAGCACGCCCTCGCGGGGGCCGGACTCGGCCACCACGCCCAGGTCGTCCACCAGCTTGCGCTCCTCCACGAGCTGGCGGTACAGGCGGCAGCTGCGGCCGTCGCCCAGGACCCGGCGCACCACGGCCAGGGCCTGGCGCCCGGGATCGTGCTCGCCGGGGGTGGGGAAGACCAGCTTGGCGTAGGCCTTCTGCACGTCGCCGGTCTCCACGCGGCAGCGGGGCGCGGCGCGGGGAGGTTCGACCGGGGGCGCGTCCACGAGGCGGACCGCCGGGTCCGGCACCGGGTCCGGACCGGCACCGGCCTCGACCGGGAAGCAGGCGGCCACGCGGGCGGTCACGTCCACGGGGTCCACGGCGCCGACCACCACCACGGTCATGTTGGCGGGCCGGTAGGCCGAGCGCCAGAAGGCGACGATCTCGTCGCGGCTGCGTTCGAGCAGGTTGTCGTCCCGCCCGCCGATAGGGTGGCGGTAGGGGCTGACGTCGAAGGCCAGTTCGAGGGCCCAGCGCCAGGTCAGGCCGAAGCCGGAGGGGATGTCGTCGTACATGTGGTTCTCGTGGACCAGGACCTTGCGCTCGGCGTCCAACGCCGCCGGATCGAAGGACGAATACAGCAGGGCGTCGCCGAGGATGTCCAGGGCCCGGTCCAGGCGTTCGGCGGGCACGGTGATGTGGTAGTTGGTGGTCTCGTAGCCGGTGCCGGCGTTGGTCGAGCCCCCCGCCTCGGCCACCTCGCGGGCGAAGTCGCCCTCGTCCCGCCGGCCGGTGCCCTTGAACAGCAGGTGCTCGATGCCGTGGGACCAGCCGCGCAGGCGCTCCGGCTCCCGGTTCGAGCCCACCCGCACCCAGACGTTGGCCACGGCCACCGGCGCGCGGCGGTCCTCCTGCACGATCAGGCGCAGGCCGCTGGGGAAGGTGCCGGTCCACAGGCCCTGGGCCAGGGGATTGGGACGGAGGATGCCGGGGCCGCTGCCGGTCATGGTGCCTCGCTTCACGGAGTGGTGCCTTGCCGTTGCCCGCCACTATAGGCGCGTTCGGCCGGATGTCGAGGACCCGATGGCGCGGTCCGGCGCCGCGGAGGTTGACGGCGGCGCGGCCTTTTGCGAGTGTTGGCCGCGCGGAGCCCCGGCCGGGCCGGACCGGTCCGCGCCGCCCGTCACGGGAAACGATCCGGGAGACGCCATGGCCTCGGCTGCCCGCGGACGCGGCCCCAGCCGCGTGCGCCTGCTGTTCTTCAAGCTCATCGAGCGCTTCCAGCCCGACGAGACCGCCATCATGGTGGTCATGGCCGTCCTGGTCGGCGTGGTCGGGGGGTTCGGCGCCATCCTCTTCCGCCTGATGGTGGATTTCTTCCAGGGCTTCGCCATCGGCCACGGCGAGCACACCGCCGAGCTGCTGGCCGGGCTGCCCTGGTGGCGGAAGCTGCTGCTGCCGGTGGTCGGCGGCCTGGTCGTCGGTCCCCTGGTTCACCTCGGAGCCCGCGAGGCCCGCGGCCACGGCGTGCCCGAGGTGATCAACTCCATCGTCTTCGGCAAGGGCGTGATCCGGCCCGCGGTCGCGGCGGTGAAGATCACCGCCAGCGCCGTCACCATCGGTTTCGGCGGCTCGGTGGGCCGCGAAGGGCCCATCGTGCAGATCGGCGCGGCCCTGGGCAGCAGCCTGGGCCAATGGCTGCGCTTCTCGCCCCAGCGCCTGCGCACCCTGATCGGCTGCGGCGCGGCCGCGGGCATTGCCGCCACCTTCAACGCGCCCATCGCCGGCGCCTTCTTCGCCCTGGAGATCCTGCTGCGCGACTTCGCCGTCGCCACCTTCAGCCCCGTCATCGTGGCCGCGGTCGTCGCGACGGCGGTCAGCCGCCAGTTCCTGGGGGACTCGCCCGCCTTCCCCGTGCCCGAGTTCGTGCTCGGCGGTCCGCAGGAGCTGCCGTTCTTCCTGGTGATGGGCCTGGCGGTGGGCCTGCTGGCCGTGGTCTACGTGCGGACGCTCTACGCCAGCGAGGACGCCTTCGCGCGGCTGCCGCTGCCGGTGTGGCTGCACCCGGCGGCGGGCGGCATCCTCCTGGGCGTGCTGCTGCAGTGGTTCCCCCAGGCCTACGGCGTGGGCTACGGGACCATGGTCGAGGCCCTGGACGGGCGCATGGTCTGGTGGGTGATGCTGCTGCTGGTCGCGGTCAAGCTGCTGGCGGTGAACATCACCCTGGGCTCGGGCTTCTCCGGCGGCATCTTCGCGCCGGCCCTGTTCCTGGGCGGCATGCTGGGCGGCGGCTTCGGCGCCGTCCTGGGCATGGCGCTGCCGGGGATCCACGACCCGGTCGGCGCCTTCGCCATGGTGGGCATGGCCGCCATGGTCGGTGCGGCCACCGGCGGCCCCTTGACGGCGATCCTCATGCTCTTCGAGATGACCGGCGAGTACCGGGTGATCCTGCCCCTGATGCTGGCCTCCATAGGCGCGGCGCTGGTGTACCGCGCGCTGATGCGCGACTCCATCTTCACCCTGAAGTTCGCCCGGCGGGGCCAGGAGCTGCAGTACGGCCGGGAGAGTGCGGTCCTGCAGAGCTACCAGGTGCAGGACGTCATGGAGGTCAACCCCCTGACGATCCGCGCGGACGCGCCGCTGCAGGAGGTGCTGAAGCTCTTCCTCGGCAACACCGTCGAGCACTACTACGTGGTTGACGCCAAGGGCCGTCTGCAGGGCCGCATCTCCATCCACGACGTGAAGGAGATCCTCCACGAGGACGGCCTGGGCGCCGTGATCATCGCCGCGGACGTGTGCTCGCCCCAGGATCACGCGGTGCACCGCCTGGACAACCTGGAGGACTGCCTGATCGCTCTGGGCCACCGGGACTCGACCGACCTGCCGGTGCTCTACGGCCCCGCGCACCCGGTGCTGGTGGGCGTGATCACGCGCCAGGCCATCCTCGAGGTGTACAACCGCGAGGTGCTGCAGCACCGTGACCGGGGCATGCAGTTCGTCACCGGCGAGGCCCGCATGCGCGACTGCGTGGAGCTGCCGGAACAGTACAAGGTGCAGCTGCTGACCCCGCCGGACGCCTGGTACGGCCGCACCCTGCGCGAACTGGAATTGCGGCAGGGCTACGGGATCTCGGTGCTGGCGGTCAAGCGGCACAACCTGCGGGGCGGGCCGGTGAACCACCTGCCGGATCCGGACCGGGCGCTGGCCCCGGGCGACCGCCTGATCATCGTGGGGGAGGCGGTCGACCTCGACCGCCTGCTGATGGACCTCAATCCGCGGGCCTTCCCCGCCGGGGACAAGACGTGAACGAGCCCAGCCCCGTGAAGGACGCGGCCTATTACGGCCGACCCCGCCGCGAGATGCGGCCCTTCGTGCCCGGCACCGCCCGTCGCCTGCTGGACGTGGGCTGCGGCGCCGGCGCCTTCGCCGCCGGGCTGAAGGCGGAGCGCCCCGGCCTGGAGGTCTGGGGCGTGGAGATGGACCCGGAGGCGGCGGGCCGGGCCGCCGGCGTCCTGGACCGGGTGCTGGTGGGGGACGCCGAGGCGGTGCTGCCCCGGCTGGCCCAGGAGCGCTTCGACTGCATCGTGCTGAACGACGTGCTGGAGCACGTGTGGGAGCCGGAGCGGCTGCTGGCGAGGCTGCGGCCCCTGCTGGCGGTCGGCGGCCGGGTGGTGGCCTCGGTCCCCAACATCCGCCACTTCAGCGCCGTCGCGGACCTGGTCCTGCGGGGCAAGTGGGAATACACTGAGGAGGGCATCCTGGACCGGACCCATGTGCGCTTCTTTACCCGCGCCAGCCTGCCCGGGCTGTTCGGCGGCGGCGGCTTCGTGCTCGAGGGCGCCGTGGGGATCAACCGCACCGGGTCGCTGAAGTTCAGGCTCTTCAATCTCGTCACCCTCGGCCGCTTCGCGGACATGGGCTGCCTGCAGTTCGCCTGCACCGCCCGCCCGCGGGAGACCCCATGAAGGCCGTCGAGCCCCGCGACATCGTGACCGTGGACGTGGAGGAGTGGTTCCACGGGCACAACTACCTGGAGCATGCGCCGCCGTCCACCTGGGACGGCCTCGAGCAGCGCGTCGAAAGGGGCACCGCCCGGGTGCTGGACCTGCTGGACCGCCACCGGGTGACGGCCACCTTCTTCGTGCTGGGCTGGACCGCCGACCGCCACCCGGACGTGGTCAGGGAGATCGCCCGCCGGGGCCACGAGCTCGGTTGCCACAGCTACGCCCACCCCGAGGTCTTCCGGCTCGCGCCGGACGCGTTCCGCGCCGACACCGAGCGGGCTTTGGCGGCCCTGGCCAAGGCCGGCTGCGAGCGGCCCGCCGGCTACCGGGCGCCCAGCTTCAGCATCACGCCGCCGGTGCACCGCTACCTGCGCATCCTGCAGGACCTGGGCTTCAGCTACGACAGCTCGCTGTTTCCCATCCGCCATCCCCGCTACGGGCAGCCGGCCAGCCCCCGCCGTCCCTTCCTGCTGGACGGCGACGGGGCGTCCCTGCTGGAGCTGCCCATGCCCACCTGGCGGCTGCCGGGCCTGAACGTCCCGTTCTCCGGCGGCGGCTACATGCGCCTGCTGCCGTGGCCGGCCTACCGGTTCATCCGGGCGCGGGCGCGGGCCCAGGGCCAGCCCTGCATCCTGTACGTGCACCCCTGGGAACTGGACGACTACCGGCCGCAGGTGGGCCTGTCGGCGACCAGCAGCGTGCGCAGCCAGGGGGGCCAGGACAGCATGCCCCGCAAGCTGCAGAAGCTGCTGGCGCAGGGGCGGTTCGAGACCATGGGGGATTACGCGGCGCGGCTGCGCGCGGCCGGGGGTCTGCCGGCGGCGACGTTGACGCCGGACGGCTGGCGCCCCGCCTGAGCCGGAGCCGAACGAAAGAACGAACGAAGGCGGGCCTCTCGCCACGGCCCGCCTTCGTCCTGCGCTCACTCGACCCGGGTGTTCGCCTGACCCGGAGGTGTCCCGGAGGGGAAAGCGTTGTTTTCTCCGGTTGCCATGGTATTCTACGCGGGGCGGCGCCGGAGGTTCCGCCGACCGCCGAATTTTTTGCCGAGGAGCGTGCCGCCAGGCATCTTCGAGCCGGGAAGGGGACAAGGATGTCCCAATGGCGCCAGGACCCGCTGAGCGGCCGCTGGGTGATCATCGCGGCCGACCGCGGGCGCCGTCCCAACGAATTCCAACTGGCCCGCCGCCCCGCCGCGGCGGCGGCCGACTGCCCGTTCTGCCCCGGTTGCGAGGCCGCCACCACGGCGGAGATCGTCGCCTGGGGCCGTCCCGCCGGCGCCGCCCCCGACGGTCCCGGCTGGAACCTGCGCGTCTTTCCCAACAAGTACCCGGCCCTCAGCCCGGAGCCGCCGCCGCACCCCGAGGCGGCCGGCCTGGGCTCCCGGCCCGGCGTCGGCGCCCACGAGGTCGTGGTCTACAGCCCCCTGCACGCGGCGGGCCCCTGCACCGTGGGCTCGGACCGCTTGGCCGACCTGCTGCGGATCATGCGCCAGCGGACCCGCACCTTGGCCGCGGCCCCCGGCCACCGCTACGTGCTGGCCTTCGTCAACCACGGGCCCGAGGCGGGGGCCACCCTGGCCCACCCCCACGGGCAGATCATCGCCACGCCGCTGGTGCCGGACGTGGTCGCGGCCAAGTGCGAGCGCTTCCTGGCCCACCGCCGGATCGCCGACGGGGCCTGCCTGCTGTGCGACCTGGCCGCCCGGGAGGAACGTGCGGGCGACCGCCTGGTGGCCGCGGGCGAGCACGGCGTGGCGATCACGCCCTGGGCCAGCCGCCTGCCCTACGAGCTGCTGCTGGTGCCCAGGCGCCACCGGGCCGATCCCACCGGTTGCGGCGACGCGGAACTGGCGGGCCTGGCTGCGGTGCTGGACCAGGCGCTGCGGGGCCTGGAGCGGCAGCACCCGGACCCGCCGCTGAACCTGGTGCTGCACGGGGCGCCCCTGGTGCGCGGGCCCGCGGACCAGGCGGCGGCCGACGCCTTCCATTGGCACCTGGAGGTGGTGCCCCGCCTGACCCGGTTGGCGGGCTTCGAGGCGGGCACGGGCTTCTTCATCAACGCGGTGCCCCCGGAGACGGCCGCCCGGCGCCTGCGGAAGAAGGAGGCCTGACATGCGCATCCTGATGGTCGCTGCCGAGCTGGCGCCCCTGGTCAAGGTGGGCGGTCTGGCTGACGTGGCCGGTGCCCTCTCCCGGGAACTGGGGCGGCGGGGCCACCAGGTGCGGGTCGTGCTGCCCCTGTACGGGCACCTGGACCGGCAGCGCCTGGACATCCGGCCGGTGGCCAAGCTGCCGCCCATGGCCGTGCGGCTGGGCGCGGGCATGCACGACATCCGCTGGCACCTGGCCGGCAGCGGGCGCGGGGCGGTGAAGATCTACCTGGTGGAGGCCGAGCTCTTCGCCCGCGCCGGGGTCTACACCGACCTTCTGGGTCGGGGCTTCGTCGACAGCCTGGCACGGGCGGCCCTGCACTGCCAGGCGGCCCTGCTGCTGCCGCGGCTGCTGGAGTGGCCGGTGGACGTGGTGCATGCCCACGACGCCCAGGCGGCGCCCGCGCTGGTGCTGCGCCGGGAGCTGTGGGCGGCAAGGCCCCTGCCGGGGCCGGCGGCCGGCGTGCTGACCATCCACAACCTGGCCCACCAGGAGATCCACGATCCGGCCCAGGTGGCGCTGCTGGGCCTGCCGTCGACCCTGGCCGTCTATCCGGGCCTGCTGGAATTCCACGGCCGCCTCAACCTGATGAAGGGAGGCATCCTCGCCGCCGATCGCCTGAACACGGTCAGCCCCACCTACGCCCGCGAGACCACCGGCTCGCCCGAGTTCGGGCGCGGGCTCGAGCAGGTGCTGGGCAGCCGGGGCGCCCATTACCTGGGCATCCTCAACGGGGGCGAGTACGAGACCTGGGATCCGCGCCGCGATCCCCACCTGATCGCCCGCTACGGCGCCGGTGACCTGGCGGGCAAGGCGCGCTGCCGCGAAGCCCTGGCCCGGGAGTTGGGGCTGGACGCGCCGGCCGGGCGGCCGGTGTGCGGGTTCGTCGGCCGCCTGGTGGACCAGAAGGGCATCGACCTGCTGCTGCCGCTGCTGGACCGCCTGGCCGGCGACGGCTTCTGCTTCGCCGTGCTCGGCACGGGGGATCCGGCGCTGGAGAAGGCCATGGCCGCCGCCGCCGGGCGCAACCCGCGCCGGGTGGCGTTCGTGGGCGGCTTCGACGAGGGCCTGGCCCACCGTATCTACGCCGGCAGCGACCTGTTCCTGATGCCGAGCCTGTTCGAGCCGTGCGGCCTGTCCCAACTGTACGCCCTGCGCTACGGCACGCCGCCGGTGGTGCGCCGGACCGGCGGTCTGGCCGACACGGTGGTCGACGCCCCGGACGAACCCGGGGCCGGCACCGACGGCGGCACGGGCTTCGTGTTCGCCGAACCGCGGTCCGAGGCCCTGCTGGGGGCCTTGCGCCGGGCCGAGCGCGCGTTCGCCGCCCCGGCGGTCTGGGCGGGTCTGCAGGACAGGGGCATGGCCTGCGAGTTCGGCTGGAGCCGGTCGGCGGCCGCGTACGAGAAGATGTACGCCGAAGCTGTCGCCGAGGCGCAAGGGAGGCTCCGCCATGACCCCTGACCGGGCCGACCACAGGGACCTGATCGCCGCCAGCTTCTGCCAGAGCCTGCGGCCCCTGCTGGTCCTGGGGGGCGACGGCGCGATCGCCGCGGCCAGCGAGGGGGCCGGCTGGCTCCTGGGCTGGCGTGCGGCCGAACTGGCGGGGGTGCGCCTGGAGGACCTGGTGGTGCCGGCGGACGTGCTGCGCAATTGCCGCGGGGACGCCCCCTGCGGCGCGACCGGCCTGCTGCAGGTGCAGATGCGCACCGCGCCGGGGGACCTGGTGCCGGTGGAGATCCGCTGCTCGCGTTTCGAGCAGGGCGGCAGCCGGCACTGCCTGCTGTTCCTGACGGACCTGCGCCAGCGCGGCCACGAGGACGAGCTGCGCGCCGTGCGCCTGGCCAAGCTGTCGCTGCTGAACCAGGTGAGCGAGGCCCTCTACGGGGCCCACCTCTCCCTGGAGCAGATCCTCCAGGCGGTGCTGATCTGCGTCACCGCGGGGGAGGGCCTGCGCTTCAACCGGGCCTTCCTGCTGCTGATCGACGAGACCCAGGAGGTCCTGCGAGGCGAATTGGCCATCGGTCCCGGGGACCGGGAGGAGGCCTGGCGCATCTGGTCCGACCTGGCCGGCGAACGGGCCGACCTGTTCGCGATGATGACCACCTATGACCGTTCGGTGAAGCAGACCGACACGGCGGTCAACGCCATCGTCGCGCGCATGGGCGTGCCCCTGGCCGAAACCACCCACCTGCTGGTGCGCACCATGGCCACGCGGCAGGCGGTGCGGGCGGGGCTCTCGACGCCCGGACCGGGCGTGGAAGCGGTCCTGGGCTGGCTGGGCTGCGCCGAGTTCGCCGTGGCGCCCCTGACCACCCGGAGCGGGCCCCTGGGGGTGATCATCGCCGACAACGCGTTCAGCCGCACGCCCATCAGCGACCTGGACCTGGAGTTCCTGCAGATGTTCGCCAACCAGAGCGCGGCGGCCATCGAGAACAGCCGCCTTTACGGGGAGCTGGAGCGGCGCCTGATCGACCTGCGCAAGGCCCACCAGAAGCAGCGGGAGGACCAGGAGACCCTCATGCGCATGGAGCGCCTGAGCGTCATGGGCGAGACCTCGGCGGTGGTGGCCCACGAGCTGCGTAACCCGTTGGTGGCCATCGGCGGCTTCGCCCGGGCCCTGGTCCGCTCTATGGGCCAGGACGATCCCAACCGCCAGTTCGCGGCCATCATCACCGAGGAAGTGGCGCGGATGGAGCGCATCATCCACGACCTGCTGGACTTCATCCGGCCCCTGAAGCAGACCCGCGAGACGGTGGTCGTGGACGACCTGGTCCGCGAGACGGTGGGGCGCTACCTCAAGCGCCTGGAGGAGAAGGCCATCAGCCTGGACTGGGACCTGGGGTCGGGCGGGGCGGCGGTGCGCTGCCATCCGGGCGAGATCCAGCAGGTGCTGGAGAACTACCTGGTCAACGCCATGCAGGCGGCCGGGGACGGGGGGTTCGTCACCGTGGCCACCCGGGCCCTGGAAGGGGGCGTACGGGTCTCCGTAGCGGACAATGGCCCGGGTTTTGCACCCGACCTTGCGGACAAGCTGTTCTCGCCCTTCTTCTCGACCAAACCGACGGGATCCGGCCTGGGGCTGACCATCTGTGCCCAGATCGTGAAGTCCCACGGCGGCGTGACCGAGGCGGTGAACCGGCCGGGCGGGGGCGCCGAATTCGCGTTCATCCTGCCCCTGCCCAAGGATGATGAGGAGGCCGGCCCCGGTGCTGGCGTGACGACGGGAAATGGCCTATAGTGTCCGCAGGAACGCGCCCGTCC
The DNA here is from genome assembly GCA_014859985.1 of Candidatus Krumholzibacteriia bacterium. Taxonomy (GTDB): domain Bacteria; phylum Krumholzibacteriota; class Krumholzibacteriia; order LZORAL124-64-63; family LZORAL124-64-63; genus JACZKN01. The sequence continues at coordinate 9,743 of JACZKN010000493.1, forward strand.
GGCGCGGGCGGGCGCATAGCCAAGGAGGCCGGACGTGAGCAAGGTTCTGATCGTCGACGACGAGCCCCACCTCAGGTTGCTGTACGAGACGGAACTCAGGCGGGCGGGTTACGAGACGCTGACGGCGGGCACCGCGGCCCAGGGTCTGGAGTACGTCCAGACCATGAAGCCGGACCTGGTGATCCTGGACATCCGCATGCCGGGCATGGACGGGATCGAGGCGCTGCAGCACATCCTGGACCGCGACAACCGCGTCCCCGTGATCCTGAACACCGCGTTTTCCAGCTACCGGGACAACTACCTGACCTGGGCGGCGGATGCGTACGTCACCAAGTCGGCCGACGTCACGCAGCTTGTGGAGGCCGTGCGCGAGGTGCTGGATTCGCGGCTGGCGTCGCGCAGCTGAGCTGAACGCAGCGAACGCGCGGGGCCCGGACGCCCCGGCGGTGGAGTGCATCCGTGAACAACCGCGACCTGACCCGGGGCACCCTGACCCTGATCCTGGCCGGGGGGCAGGGCGAGCGCCTGCACCCGCTGACCAAGGACCGCAGCAAGCCCGCCGTCCCCTTCGGCAGCAGTTACCGCATCATCGACTTCACCCTCAGCAACTGCATCAACAGCGGGCTGCGCCAGATCTACGTCCTGACCCAGTACAAGAGCTTCTCCCTGGACCAGCACCTGCAGCGGGGCTGGAACATCTTCAGCTACGAGGCCGGCGAGTTCCTCTACCGCATCCCGCCCCAGCACCGCGTCGGCCAGAAGTGGTACGAGGGCACCGCCGACGCCGTGTACCAGAACATCTACCTGCTGGAGACGCGCAAGCCCGAGTGGGTGCTGGTCCTCTCGGGGGATCACGTCTACCGCATGGACTACGGCCGGCTGCTGACCTTCCATGCCGGGCATTCCGGGTGCCTGTCCCTGGCCGCCTGCGTGATCCCCAAGGAGGGGGCCAGCGAGTTCGGCGTGCTGGCGGTCGACGCCAAGGGACGGGTGACGGAGTTCGTGGAGAAGCCGAAGAACCCACCGACCATCCCCGGCGATCCGGACCACTGCCTGGTGAACATGGGCGTCTACATGTTCGACACCTCGGACCTGGTGCGCGAGCTGTGCAGCGACGTCAGGCGCGAAGGCAGCCACCACGACTTCGGCAAGGACGTCATCCCCACCCTGGTGGCGCAGGGGCAGGTCTACGCCTACGAGTTCCGCGAGCGCGACGGCAAGCCGGCCTACTGGCGCGACATCGGCACCATCGACAGCTACTACGAGGCCACCATGGACCTGGTGAGCCGCAAGCCTATGCTGGACCTCTACGACCCGGACTGGGTGTTCCGCGCCTGGCAGCCGCCGGCGCCGCCGTGCAAGTCGGTGCACGGCTACACCGAGGACGGCACCCTGCCGGGGGTCATGATCGACTCGATCGTGGGCGCGGGCAGCATCATCTCGGGCGGGCACGTGGAGCGCTCGGTGGTGGGGCGCGGCGTGCGCGTGAACTCCCACGCGCGGGTCGTCGACAGCATCCTCATGGACGGGGTGCGGGTCGGCCGCCGTGCCGAACTGGACCGCTGCATCGTGGACAAGAACGTGGTGGTGCCCGAGGGGATGCGCATCGGCTTCGACCGGGAGCGGGACGGGTGCCTGTTCCGGGTCTCGAGGGACGGGATCGTGGTGGTGCCGAAGAACATGGACCTCAGCGGGGCGGGGTAGCACGGCCTCTCAGCCCCGTTCCCGGACCGCCCGGTCCCCGGCGCATGCCCCCAGCAGGTCGAAGTCCCCGCCCAGCACCCGGTCCAGCCGGCCGGTGCGCCAGCCCGCGGTTCGGTCCTTCACCAGCGGATCCGGACGTTCCCGGTAGATCCGCACCACCGACGGCGCGCTCGGCGGAGGCGCGGCCATGGCCTGCCGCCCCGCTTCCAGCCAGGCCCGCGAGTCGTCGGCCGGGCTTTCGGCCGGCAGGGGCGCGACGCGCACCAGTGCCCTGTGCTGCACGGTGCCGCGGGGGCGCCCCGGTTCCGGCTCCTCCCACACGTGCAGGCCGGATTCCGGGGCCAGGATCGTGCAGGCCGCGTAGCCCGACACGCCCAGCAGCAGCGTGCGGCCGCGGCCGGCGGTGCGGGGGGAGTTTTCCAGCACCTGCACCTTCATCCGGCGCAGCCGGCCCCAGGCCTCGTACATGGCGCCCAGGCGGTCCACCAGGGTGTCGGCGCCGGCGGGGTCCGCCTGCGGGTCGTGCTTGGCCTCGACCTGGACCAGAGCCTCCCAGGGGGTGCGCGCGGCCAGGGCGGTGCAAGCCAGGTCCAGCAGGTGCAGCCGCTCGGCCGCCTGGCCCACCAGCTTGCGGGGATACCGCACCTCCGGGCCCCGGCGGGTGCCGGCGATGCGGGAGACCATGTCAGCGGCGGCCTGCAGGCCCGAGGCCACACGCTCCCGGTACTCCACCTCGCCCAGGACGGCGAAGCGTTCGGGGGATGTCCAGAAGTCCGGCAGCGCGGTCATGGACAGGGCCAGGCTCTTGGCCTCACGCCAGGCAGGGGAGGCCAGGTGGTCGCGCAGGCGCGCCAGGTTGTCCTGCAGGTCCGCGAAATCGTCGGGCGCCCCCGTGGGATTCAGGGCGATGGCCGCCAGGGAGCGGGAAGCGTCCGCCGAAGTCCCGGTGCCGGGCTCGTCCGCGGCGGCCGCGGAGGTCTCGCTCCGGTCGTCGTCCGCCCGGGGGTCGATGAACTCCGCCGACAGCCGCTCGTCCTGGGCGTGGATGTAGAGGAACTGGTCCCCCGACGGAAACCGTCCCTGCACGATGGTCTGCGCCAGGGGCGTCAGCAGGTAGCGCTCGATGGCGCGCTTGAGGGGCCGGGCGCCCAGGGTCGGGCTGAAGCCCCGGTCCAACAGGAACTCAAGGGCCGAGTCCTCCCACACCACCGCCCAACTGCGGTTGCGCAGGCCGCGGCGCCGCTGCACCTCGCGCAGTTCCTTGTCCAGGATCTCCCGCATGATCTCCCGGCTGAAGGGACGGAAGATCACCACCCGGTCCAGGCGGTTGAGGAACTCGGGACGGAAGGCCCGGACGACGGCGCGGTCCACGTCGCCGGCGCGGAACCCGGCGCCGTCCTGGTCGAAGCCTAGGCCGGTCGCGGTGGCGGCCTGGCCCCCCAGGTTGGAGGTCAGGATGATGATGGCGTGGCGGAAGTCGGCGGTGTGCCCGACCTGATCGGTCAGGCGGCCGTCGTCGAAGACCTGCAGGAAGAGGTCCCACACCTTGGGGTGGGCCTTCTCGAATTCGTCCAGCAGGATCACCGCGAAGGGCTGCTTGCGGATGTGCAGGGTCAGGGACTCGCGTTCCGGGTGCTCGGCGTCTCCCACCAGGCGACTCAGGGCGTCGGGCGACTGGAACTCGCTCATGTCGTAGCGCAGCAGGCGCTGCTCCGAGCCGAACAGGTAGGCGGCCAGGGCCTTGGCGATCTCGGTCTTGCCGGTGCCGGTCGGCCCGGCGAAGAGGAACACCCCCTGAGGCCGGGTGGGATCGGTCAGTCCGGCCTTGATCAGGGTGATGCGCTCGACCAGGCAGGCCACGGCCTCGGGTTGGCCCAGGATGCGGCCGGCGAAGAAGGCGCGCAACTGGTCCGTGTCCAGGCGCTGGCGTTCGTCCAGGATCTCGCGGGGCAGGCCGGTCAGGCGGGCCAGGGTGGACAGCAGGTCGTCGGTGCCCAGCCCGGCGTCGCTCCCCGCCGTACCGCGGTCGGCGTCGGCGGCGGCCTCCAGCAGGTCCAGCAGGCATCCCGGTGCCTCCCGGTCCTGCAGGTACTGGCGGGCCAGCAGCCAGGCCTCCTGCAGCACCGCGTCCGTCGCCAGGGGCTCGCCCGGGCCTCGGCCCCGGGCGGCCGACCAGGCCCGGCCCAGGGCGAGGGTCGCGGCCTCGTCCAGGGGCTGCACGCGGCACACCTTGCAGGCGCTGGCCAGGCGCGGCCGTTCCAGGACGAGCTGCTCGTAGGCCCGGTGGGGCAGCTCACCCACCAGGGCCAGGGCACCGGCCTCCAGGTGGGGCAGGATCTGGTCCAGGATCGCGGTGCGGGAGTTGCTGTGGGTGCCGGCCCAGCCGAGGCTGTGGAAGTCGGGGACGTACCACACCACGCGCCGGCCGCCGACCAACTGCGCCACCAGGTCCTTGACCCGCTGCTCGAGCTGCCCGATGAACATCTGCCCGGCCAGCAGGTCGTTGCCCGCGGCCTGGAACACGAGCCAGCCCCGCCGTCGCAACTCGCGCCCCGCGTGGAGCATCACGGCGGTCTTGCCCACGCCGTGCTCGCCCACCAGCAGCACCGGTCGCCGCGGTTCGTGCGCCAGCGCCTGGACCACGTCGGCGGCCAGGCGGGTCAGGAGCGGGTGGTCCAGCACCAGCGGCTCCGCGTCGTCGGCCGGGTCCCAGAGGCGGCCCATGGCGCGCAGCTGCTCCTGGTCGACGGCGGATTCCTGCCAGGTCCGGAACTCGGCCAGGAGGGGCGCGGCCCCGGGCACCGCCTCGGCGACCGCCACCTGGAGGGTGTCCAGCAGCCAGGCGCCGCCCTGCTTGTCGAGCTGGTCGAGCAGGCCGCCAAAGGCGGGCTGCTCCCCGGCGTCCAAGCGCCGCGCCAGCAGCGGCGAGAACATCTTCAGCATCTGCCGCAGCGGCTCCCCTCCCTCCCGGCGCCGCCGGAACAGCAGCTCGCCGGCCAGGGAGCGCTCCAGCGGCGCATGGGTCTCCAGGGCCTCCAGCGCGAAGTGCTGGTGCCAAGGACCGCCGGCCGAATAGCAGGCCAGCAGGGCGTCGGTCAGGTCCGGGTCGGGTTCGCGCCGGGCGGCGGCCTTCACGCCCATCTGCCACAGGGCGTCGCTGGGATCGGTGCTCAGTTCCAGCAGTTCCCGCGCGGCGAAGCAGGGCTGGGCCAGCAGGGCGACTCCCCGCAGGAACTCCAATTTCCCTTCCAGTTCGGTCGGGCGATTCAGTTTGTCGATGTAGGTGTTGATGGCGGTCGCCAGGGCCTTGACGGCAGCCAGTTCGGCGGCCTTGTCCACCGGCCGGGGGGCGGCGTCCCGGCCGAGAAACCACCGGAGGAAGGCGCGGAGGATCACGGGCGGGACTCCGATCGGGATATGGGCTGCCGATCATGGGGATCGATGATACGCTGGCGATCCTAGCACAGGTTGCGCGGTCCGGGCAGGGTCAAACTGCGCGCGGCCGCGCGGACGCGAGCATGGGGGGTTCGCCATGACCTGCACGCCCATCGGCATCATCCGCTCGCCCTTCACCGCGCAGGGCGGCATGCCCATCCAGCCCACCGGAGCGCGGGCGGCGCCGGGGCGGGTCGAGATCGACCCCGCCTACCGGGAGGGGCTGGCCGACCTGGACGGCTTCTCCCACGTCATCCTCCTGTACCGCTTCCATGAGAGCCGCGGCTACGATCTGAAGGTCGTGCCGTTCCTGGACGCGCAGCAGCGGGGCGTGTTCGCCACGCGGGCGCCGCGGCGGCCCAACGCCATCGGCCTGTCGGTGGTGGAACTGCAGGGGATCGAGGACGGCGTGCTGCACGTGCGGAACCTGGACGTGCTGGACGGCACGCCGCTGCTGGACCTCAAGCCCTACGTGCCGCAGTTCGACGCGCCCGTCGGGCCGGTGCGCACCGGGTGGATCGCCGCCGCGGGCCGGGACGTGGGCGCCGAGGCGGCGGACGACCGCTTCGCCTAGAGCCGGTACTGGTCCGGCCGCCGGTCCAGGAACAGGTCGTTGCGGGGCGTGAACAGCTTGTCGGTCTGGGCCAGGTCGATCTTGCCGACGGCCACGCCCGTGCCCGTGCCCTCCAGCCGCTGCAGCACTTCGCCCAGGGGGGAGACCACCTGGCTGAGGCCGTTGAAGGTGAGCGCCCGGCCGGTGCGCTCCTCGGTGCCCACCCGGTTGGCGGTGGCGGCGGCGACGCGGTTCTCCAGGCAGCGGGTCTTCATGGCCTCGGGGCACCAGGGCAAGAGCAGGTTCGACGGGTGGGCGATCACCTGCGCCCCGCCCAGGGCCAGGCTGCGGGCCGCCTCGGGGAAGGCCCAGTCGAAGCAGACCATCAGGCCGACCGTGGTGCCGCAGGCCGGAAACACGGGAAAGCCCAGGTCGCCCGGCGCGAAGATGGTCTTCTCGTCCCAGAACAGGTGCACCTTGCGGTAGAGGCCGACGGTGCCGTCCGGGCCGACCAGGACGGCGCTGTTGTAGACGGTCCCGTCGCGGCGCTCGCAGAGGCCGGCCGCGAGGGTCGTGCCCGTGTCGCGGGCGCAGGCGGCCAGGCGGCGCAGGGAGTAGGCGTCCGGGTCGCCCGGCGTCTCGGCCAGGGACAGGGCCTCGGCCGCCGAGCGGAACTGGTAGCCGGTGGCGAACAGCTCCGGCAGGACCGCCAGGTCGCAGCCCGGCGGCACCAGGGCGAGGGCCGCGTCCACATTGGCGCGCACCTCGCCGAAGACGGGGGAGGTCTGCACGGCGGCGATGGTCAAGCTGTTCATGGCTCGTCTCCCGTGGGCGCCGGGGCGCCGGTCAGGTCCAAGAGGCGGTCGAGGGTACGCCCGCGGGGGAATTCGGCCACCACGCGGGCGCGGCCGGCGGC
>JACZKN010000494.1 GCA_014859985.1 Candidatus Krumholzibacteriia bacterium
CGCAGCAGCTCCGCCGCGCGGCCCAGTTCCCGCGTCTGCTGGCCGACCGCCGCATGCCGCGACCAATGGCTGTAGCCCAGCCACGCCACGGCGCTCGCCGCCAGCACGGCCACGGCCAGGGCCGGCGCCAGGCGGCCGTAGATCTGCCAGCGCGTGCGGAAGCGGAGGTTGGCGAGCAGCTGCTTCATGGCGTCCCGTCGGCAAGGGCACGGCGCGGGAACCGGCGGTCGAGCCGGTCCCGAAGCGTTCACGTCCTTTCCTTATATCGTCTTTGGCCGACGGAAGTTGACCGCCGGATGGGCGGGGTCCATCATGGACCGGGTGGCCGCCCCCGCGGCCGGGAGGAGTCGGCCCGTGGAGCGGCCCAGATTGTTGCTGATCAACAAGTTCTACCACGACGTGGGCCCGGCCGGCGGCGTGGGCCGCTACGTGGTGCAGGAGGAGGCCGAGCTGGCGGCCCGGGGCTGGGACGTGGTGCCGTTCGCCATGGCCGACGAGCACGCCCGGCCGTCGCCCTGGAGCCGGTATTTCCCGCGGGCCCGGGACTACGCGACCGCGCGCTGGCGCGACGGCGCCGCGGGCGACGCCCTGTCCCTGGTCTGGAACCGCGAGGCGGCGGCCAACCTGGACGCCCTGGTGCGCGCGGCCCGGCCCCAGGTGGCCCACCTGCACAACATCTACCACCACCTGACGCCATCCATCCTGCAGGTGCTGCGCCGCCACCGGATCCCCGCGGTGATGACCCTGCACGACCTGCGGCTGCTGTGCCCGGCGATCCACATGCTGCGGGACGACAAGCCCTGCGAGCGCTGCAAGGGCGGGCGCTTCCACCAGGCGGTGCTGGGCCGCTGCGTGAAGGAGTCGCGGGCGGCGTCGCTGCTGGCGGCGGTGGAGACGGCGTACCAGAGCTGGCGGGGGCTGTATCCGGCGGCGGTGGGGACGTTCCTTTGCCCGAGCCGGTTCCTGCGCGACAAATACGCGGCGTGGGGCTTTCCGGTCGATCGCCTGCGGCACCTGCCCAACTTCGTGGACCTGGAGTTCTGGCAGCCGGCGCGCCTGCCGCAGGACGGTCCGCGCGACCACGTCGTCTACTTCGGGCGCATCTCCCGGGAAAAGGGCCTGCGGGTGCTGCTGGACGCCCAGGCCCTGTGGGAGAAGGGCCACGCCGACGGGTCGATCCCCGAGGCGCCGCCGCCGCTGGTGATCGCCGGCGACGGGCCGTGTGTGGGCAACCTGCAGGCGCGGCTGGCCATGCTCGAGCTGGAGACCGCCAATTACGTGGGACCCCTGCCGCGTGAAGAGGTGCGGGCGCTGCTGGGCCGCGCCGTCTGCTCGGTGATCCCCTCGCGCTGCTACGAGAACGCGCCCATGGCCGCGCTGGAGTCGCTGGCCGCGGGCGTGCCGGTGGTGGGCAGCGCCATCGGCGGGCTACCGGAGCTGATCGAGCCGGGGGTGACCGGCGAGGTGGCCGCCCCCGACGACCCGCCAGCAGGGCCGCCGAGACATCTCATCGTCGATGGCCTAGCGAATCGCCACCAGCTTGATGCCCAACCCGTTGCGCATCGACCGCCGACCCAGCAACCACGCCCGAGGGGCCCGCGGCAACCGGCTGATCAGTCCCTCGATCAGCTGCAT
>JACZKN010000495.1 GCA_014859985.1 Candidatus Krumholzibacteriia bacterium
CCCGGACGAGCCGCCGCCGGAGAACCCGCCGCTGCTCCAGCCGCCGCCCGAGCCGCCGCTGCTGGACCGCGGCGCGGCGTACATGCCGCTCTGCATGCGCAGGGCGGAGCTGTTCAGGGACGAAACGATCCACGCGGTGGAGGCCGGATCGCTGCCGCCACCCCGGTACCACGACGGCGGCGTCTCGTAGATGCCCTCGAACGCCTCGGCCCACTTGTCCGCGACGCCGAAGATCATCGCGAACGGCAGCAGGTGCTCGAACACGCCGCGCCTCTCGGCGGCGGCGATGGGTCCCGCCTCGGCCCGCCGGATGTACTCCTCCAGGCCGGCGACGTGTTCCCAGGCCCGGCGTCCCTTGCCCGTGCGCCGCGGCATCGCGCGGCTGAACAAGACCACCGTCACCAGGGACAGGGCCAGCGACAGGATCAGCGGCAGCGGAAAGACGCGGCCCAGGGCCAGGAACTGCAGGAAGGCGGCAGCCAGGAAGACCGCCCCGGTGGCGAGCGTCGCCAGGGCGGCGAAGCGCCCGCGCACCGTGCGGGGGTTGCCGTCGAAGTGGCCTTGCCTGCTCAGGCCGTCGTAGAGGGCTCCCTGCACCTTCGGGATGATCGCGTGGAACGTCGTCAGCTCGTCCATGGGCGCCGGGTCGCCGTCGGCGAAGATGCGGTCCAGGATCAGGGCCTCGTGGGGGCGGAGCGGGGATCCGGCGTCACCCCGGTGGAAGACGATCCCGTCGGCGGACCGCTTCGTGGCCGCCTTCTTCTGCTCGATGGACAGGAAGCCGCGCACCGCGAGGTCGACGATGGTGGCGGAGATGTCGCGCCCGTCCACCTTCTGGTCCAGCAGGGTGCCCACCTCGCCCGGGCCCAGGCCGTCCGGCGCGTCGTACTGCACCGCGATCGAGCCGGGGTCGCCGAGGTCGCGGCCGCGCCGGCGCCAGAACGCATAGCAGAACAGGAAGACCGCCGGCCACAAGGCATAGACCAGGTTGTCGGCCAGCCACAGGCCCGCGCGCTGCACCACCCCCGGCCGCGCGACCGCGGCCCCGGGCAGGCTCAGCTCGACCGTCACCCCTTCACGGGGCCGCAGCGCCCCGAGCTCGAACACCAGCGCCCCGTCGGGTCCCCGGCTGGACGTGAAGTCCCGCCCGCGTGCGCCCCAGGTGCCGGTCCAGGCGTCGTGGAAGACCGACGCCGGATCGGTGCCCGGCGGCGCCATAATGCGGATCGAGGCCGCCCTTGTCGGCACCTCCCACTCGTGCCCGACGGCGTTCCAGCGCAGGACCACGCGGTCGTCCTCCCAGAGCAGGGCGCGCCGGACGCGGTAGCGCAGGCGGTAGACCTGCCGGCCGCGCAGGTACGTGCCGGCGTCCCCGATGCGGATGCGCACCGCGTTGCCGAGCCGGTCCACGCTGACCGGATGCTCGCGGCCCTCCCCGTCGGTCACGCCCAGCAGGTCGAAGCCCAGTTCGTAGTGGTGCAGCCCCGCCTCGTAGCGGACCGGGATGCGGCGGATGATGCCGCGCTTGTCGACCTGGAACTCGGCCACGATGGTCTCGTCGACCAGCACGCCGCCGCCCGGCTCGATGGTCAGGACGACGTCGTTGCGGGTCATGACCCAGCCTCCGTCGGCGGCGAGCAGGGCGGTCGGCAGCAGCATCAGGGGCAGGACCAGCAGGAACGAGGGGCGGCAGGGCAGGGTCATGTCATGGCTCCCGGGCAGGGCGCGCCGGGCCGAGGTCGACCGCGGGCACCGCCCGCTGCGCGTCGTCCAACTGGAAGAAGACGCCTTCGGCGATGCGGGCGGCGCGGCCGACCAGGCCGGCGGGAATGCTCTCGCGCAGCGTGTTGAGGTCGCGGACCACGGCGTTGTGGTACCGGCGGGCGTGCTGCAGGTCGTCCTCGATGGCCACCAGCCCGCGGTGCAGCTCCAGGAAGTTGGCGTCGGCCTTCAGCGCGGGGTAGTCCTCGACCAGGGCGAAGATGCCGCGCAGGGACGAGGCCAGGCCCGCCTCCTTCTCGCCCCGTTCCGGCAGGCCGCCCGGGCCGGTGGGCGCGCCCATCGCCGCGCCGCGGGCCGCCACGACGGCCGCCAGCACCGCGTGTTCGTGCCCGGCGTAGCCGCGCACGGTCTCGACCAGCGCCGGCACCAGGTCCCAGCGCCGCTTCAGCTGCACGTCGATGTCGCTGAACGCGTTGGCCAGGCGCTGGCGCAGGCCGACGAAGCGGTTGTAGGTGACGATGCCGTAGGCCAGGGCGGCCAGGAGGGCCAGCAGGGGCCAGGTGGCTAGGGGCATGGGCGGCTCCAGGGGCTGGCGGGTGTCGGGTTTGGAGGGATTGTGCGATATACGGGCGCTGGAGTCTCTACCTTGGAGAGAAAGGGGACAATCCGGGGGTTTTCTAGGAACGACGCACCGCCGGGCGTCGTCGGGATTGGCGGGAGTTCGGCGCGCCTCCCATCAACCCCCTCGGTGAGTTCATGTCCCTGGCGTCGAGGCAGTTCCCGCCATAGCTCTTTGGAAGCGGGGGAGTGGCTCCTGCCCCACGAATTGCGCGGCATCCATTCCTGGTCGAGCGGCCCGAAGGGCCGGGCCGCGGCACCGATTGCTGCAGCGGGCAGCAGCGCATTTTCGGACCCTTCACACCCGGGACGGTTGACAATTACGCTGACAAGCACGCTTCTTACCGCCCCTTCAACGACCGGCAGGAGTCATTACTCACCTAGCTTCCGAAAGTCCAGACATCCCCGCACACTATCCTCATCGAGGGTATAGAGTCCCGAAAACACGGTAGGAGTAAACGGCGTCCTCCCGAATCCCTTTCCTAGTACTCGTTTTTCCCCGGCGACCACCCACACCAAGGCCCAATCCCTTTTTGCAAGAAACTTCCGGAGTGGCTTGAGTCTCCAGAGTAGCGCACCCACTCCCTCTGCCTTGGCCGTGGGATCAAATATCTGAACACGCCCAGATGCATCAACGAAATCCGCACAGGTACCCGACCAGTGTAGGCCAAGACAGTCCAGAGCTTCGGGGATGGGAAGCTTTAGATCGTAGGAGTACTCAACGGAATGATCGCTTTCGCCTCCTGGTTGATTATACCCCATGATTGCATAAATCCGAGCATTCGAAAGGGCTGAAAAGGTTGAAAGACGGCTTCAGACATGGGATTATGGGAGTGCGAAGTCACCAAATTCCCTGTCAAAGGAAGCCGTCTTTCATGAGATCCAGTAAAGCACA
>JACZKN010000496.1 GCA_014859985.1 Candidatus Krumholzibacteriia bacterium
CTCCCAAGCCCGTGCTGCCTCCAGGGGGATCCCCACCGCCGCAAACAGCTCCCCCAGCTGCTCCGACGCCGCCGCGTCCAGTTCCGCCAGGAACCCTTCCGCCTTCAGAAGCACCGCCGCGTCGCGATAATCGCCGCTGCCGGCGGCGAAACGCCAGGCCAGGTCCCACACCGCGCGATCGTCCGGCCGCGCCGCAAGAAGCGCCGCCAAGGACCCACGCGCCCGCGCGGGCGTGCCGGCTTCAATCGCCGCCGCCGCCAGCGCCTGGTGCCAGGCGAAGGGCGCACCGGCGGGATCACTCGCCACCAGCGGCGCGAGCAGGTCGCAGGCACCGGCCGCGTCGCCCGCCTGCAGGCGGCAGACGGCGGCGTAGTGCAGCACCTCGGCCGGCGGATCCGGCAACAACGCGTGGGCCCGCACGAACGCATCGGCGGCCTCGCCGTACCGCGCCCCTTCGTACGCCGCCTCGCCCAGGCGCAGCCAGGCCCGGGCGAAGGCGGGCTCGAGCCCGACGGCCGCGCGCAGCTCGGCCCGCGCCGCCTCGGCCCGGCCTCCCGCCAGCAATGCCGCCCCCAGCTCGAAGCGCAACAGGTGATGGTCACGCCCCGCATCGCCCGCCAGCCACGCCTGCAGCAACGAAGCCGCCCCATCCGCATCGCCTTCGTCAAGCCGGGTACGGGCGCGGAACAACGTCGCGCGGGCGCGCTCGGGCAGGGAAACGTCGGACTCGAGAGCCGCCTGGCGCTGGGTGCGGTCCGCGAATTCCTGCGCACCGGCCGCCAAGGGCAGCACAAGGGCGAACAGCAGCCATGCCGCCGCCAGCTTCATCGCCGCGCTCCCTCCCCCAACGTGAAATGCACCGTCGTCACCACCCACGAAGCCACCGGCCGCCCACCGATCATCCCCGGCGAGAACGACCAGCGCGGCACCGTCTGCCGCACCGCGTCCTCGAACACGCCCTCGGGGTCGGCCGCGAGGATCGTCACCTCGCCGATGCTGCCGTCCGCCCGCACCAGCAACCGCACCTGCACCTGCCCCTCGATGCCCCGCTGGCGCGCGCGGTAGGGGTAGGGCGGCTCGGCGCGCACCTTCGCCCGCGGCGCCTCGTCCAGGGCGCCGGCCTCGAACACGAGATCGCCCCGCACGGGGCCGGCGGCGAACACCGCGGGATCCAGGTCCAGCGTCACGGCGATCGCCGGCGCCTCGCCCGGCGCGGGCAACGAAAGCTCCGGCATGAACTGAGGACGCGGCGGCACCTCCGGCGGCGGCGGCTCATCAGCAACGCGCTCCGGCGGCGGCGCCTCTTCCGGCGCGATCGTCACCAGGTCCACCGCCACCGGCGGCCCGTGGTCCCGCACCACCGGCTGCTGCCGCGACAGGTGCCCCGCGGCCCACAGCAGCAGCAGGTTCAGCACCACCGCCAGGACGGCGGCCGGCGCCACCACGCCCACGCGCCGCAGGCTCACGGCCCGCCCTCGCGGCTGGCGGCCAGGCTCACGCTCGTCGCGCCGGCCAGGCGGCACTGGTCCATGGCCTGCACCACCACGCCCGTGGCCGAGTCCTTGTCCGCCACGACCACCACGGCCGCCTCCGGGTCCTCGGCCAGGGCGCGCTCGACGTGGGCCCGCACGCTGCGCACGTCGATGCGGCGGCCGTCGTAGAAGATCTCGCCCGCCGCGCTCACCGCCAGCAGCACGTTGCCCCGCTCCACCGTCTGCGCCGTGGCCGCGGTCGAGCGCTGCACCTCGATGCCCGTCTCCTTGACGAACGAGGTCGTCACCACGAAGAAGATCAGCAGCAGGAACACCATGTCGATGAGCGGGCCCATGTTGATGTCCACGCTGCCCGCGCCCCCGCGCACGGTCCTTTTCACGTCGATCATGCCGCCCTCCCCTGCGCGCGGCCCAGGTGCCGCGCCAGCGCCGCGGCGGCCTCGTCCAGCCCGTCGCGCAGCGCCTCGGCGCGCCGGCCCAGGCGGTTGGCCATGATCAGGCCCGGGATGGCCACCAGCAGCCCCGTCTGGGTGGTGATCAGCGCCACCGAGATGCCGCCCGCCAACGCCCGGGCGTTGCCCGTGCCGAAGACGGCGATCACGCCGAAGGTCTCGATCATCCCCAGCACCGTCCCCAGCAGCCCCAAGAGCGGCGCCACCGCCGCCAGCACCGTGATCGGGGCCAGGCCGCGGGTCAGCCGCCGGCGCAGGCGCAGGGCGCATTCGCCCAGGATCTGCCGGTCCAGGTCGGCGCGGCCGGTGCGCTCGGCCAGGAACTCCCGCACCAGCCGTACCCGCAACCCGTCGCGCCCGGCCAGCGCCGCCGGGTCGCCCGCGGCCACGCAGGCCACCGCCCCGCGCCCGTCCAGGTCACGGGCCGTCAGCGCCCGGAACGCCCGCAGCCGGTCGATGATCAAGGTCCACATCACCACCGACACCGCCACCAGGGGCGCCATGATCCAGCCGCCCTGGCGCAGGTACTCGGCAATCTCCAGCAGCGGCGCCATCACGCGCCCGCCCGCTGCCGCTGGATGATGTTGGTCAGGCGCACGGCCTTCTCCTCCATGTCGCCGATGATGTGCTCGGCCCGCCGCGCCAGCCACGAGTGCAAGAGCATGATGGGGATGGCCACGGCCAGGCCCAGCTCGGTCGTGACCAGCGCCTCGCTGATGCCCCCGGACATCAGCCGCGGGTCGCCGGTGCCGAACAGGGTGATCACGCGGAAGGTCTCGATCATCCCGGTCACCGTGCCCAGCAGCCCCAGCAGCGGCGCCACCGCGCCCAGCACCGCCAAAAGGGCGATGCCCTTGGTGATCCCCGGCAGCTCCCTGAGGATGGCCTCCTGCAGGGCGCTCTCGATGGTCTCGCGGTCGTCGCCCCGCGCCTCGAGGCCGGCCCGCAGCACCGCGACCACGGGATTGCGCCGGGTGGCCTGGCGCCCCACCAGCTCCTCGCAGGCCTGCCAGTCGCCCCGCGCCGCCAGCTCGTTCACCTCGCCCATCATCCGGTCCGTGTTGCCGTGCACCCGCTGCAGCACCACGGCCTTGACCACGACGATGCCCAGGGCCACCAGCGCGATCAGCAGGATGGGCCAGACGATGGGTCCGCCCTGGCGCAGCTGCTCGCCCAGCCCCAGCCGGTGCGTCGCCTGCCGCAGCGCGGTGCCGCCGCTGATGTCCACCGGCGCGTCGGCCGCGGCCCCGTCCAGGTAGCGGTCGATGGCCTTGCGCACGCCGCCGGGCGGCAGCTCGGGCAAGGCGTGCAGCCGCCGGCCCTCGGGCGACCAGACCAGGAAGCCGGTCTCGCCGCCGGTCCGGTAGGCGGTGGTGAACTTGCCGATCTGCAGCACCTGGCCGGTGGTCTCGCGGCCGTCGCGGCCCACGAACGCCCCCTCGCCGACGGCGACCTGCCCACCGCGGCGGATCTCCGTGAAGGCGATGTCCGCCATGCCGGCGATGTCGTCCATGTCCGGGAAGTAGCCCGTGTCCAGCAGGCGCCCCACCCGGTCGATTCGCCCCGGGGCGTCGGCCGACAGGGGCGAGGCCTTCAACAGCGACTCCAGGTCGCGGGCGGCCAGGCGCACGTTGCCGCTGATCTCACGGAAGCCCAGCTCGCGGCGCGACCAGCGGACCAGCAGTTCCTCGCGGAGCGCCTCCAGGTCGCGCTGCTCGCGGTCCAGGGCGGCCAGCTCGGCCTCCAGGGCCGCCTGCCGGCGCTCCAGCCCCGTGACCACGGCCAGCAGCGAATCGCGATCGGCGGCGATGCGCTCGTCCGCCAGCGCCGCTTCCTGCAGCGCCGCCTGCCGGTCGGCCTCGGCCTTCTTGACCGCCTCGCGCATGTCCTGGGCCGCGGCGGGCGCCGCCCCCAGCACCAGAAGCACCAGCAGCAGCAGGCAAGGAAGGATCCTCACGGCGCGATCCTCCCCAGCGGCAGGTCCACGACCTCGACCGCGCGCAGGCGCGAGGCCATCTCCATGGCCAAGCCGATGCGGCGCCGCTCGCCCGCGCCCAGTTCGGTCCAGGCCGCCTCGCCGGGGTCGTAGACCCCGGCCCGCGCGCCGTCGGGGGTGCGCCACATCAGGGCCACCCGGCCCAGGCGCAGCACGTCCGCGTGCACCGTCTCGCCGCCGACGGTGATGGGCACCTGCAGCACCTCCACCGTATGGCCGTAGCCCGCCTCCACCTGCAGGGCTTCCAGCACCCGGCGCAGCTTCTCGGCCGCGGCCACGTCCGGGCGGGCCAGCACCTCCTTCAGGGAGGCCAGCCGCGCCGCCCGCTCCCCGGCCAAAAACGGCAGGCTGCGGGCCACCGACTGCTCGAGGCGGTCCACCAGGACCAGCAGCGTGTCCTGCATGCTGGTCTCCAGGCGGTCGGCCTCGTCCAGGCGCCGCTCCAGCTCCTGCACGCGACCGCGGGTGGCCGCGACCCGGGCGACCGCCGCTTCGCGCCGCTGCTCCAGCCAGCCCACGTTGGCCTGCGC
>JACZKN010000497.1 GCA_014859985.1 Candidatus Krumholzibacteriia bacterium
ATCTGGGCCTGGGCGACCGGCTGTTGGGCGCCGGCCGCGCCGGCCTGGTGGAGGCGGTCACCGCCCCGGCGGACGCGAGGTGCCTGGTCAACGGCCTGGTGGGGGCGGTGGGCCTGGAACCCACCCTGGCGGCGGCCCTGCGGGGCCTGCGCATCGCCCTGGCCAACAAGGAATCGCTGGTGGTCGGCGGCGACCTGGTGGCCCGCGCCGTGCGCAAGGGCGGGGCCGAGGTCCTGCCGGTGGACTCGGAGCACGCGGCCATCGCCCAGTGCCTTTCCGGGCGCCGCGAGGACGAGATCGCCCGGCTGATCCTGACCGCGTCGGGTGGCCCGTTCCGCACCACGCCGGCGGCGGAGATGGCCACGGCGGGCCTGGACCGGGTGCTGGCGCATCCGACCTGGAACATGGGGCCCAAGATCACGGTTGACTCGGCCACCCTGATGAACAAGGGGCTCGAGGTGATCGAGGCGCACCACCTGTTCGGCCTGCCCTACGGGCGCATCGCCGTGGTGGTGCACCCGGGCTCCATCGTGCATTCGCTGGTGGAGTTCGTGGACGGCGCCCTGCTGGCGCAGCTGGGCACGCCGGACATGCGCGTCCCCCTGCAGTACGCCCTGGCCGGGGAGCGCCACTGGCCCCTGGCCACCGACCGGCTGGACCTGCTGGCCGTCGGCGACCTGCGGTTCGAGGCGCCGGACCTGGAGCGCTTCCCCTGCCTGCGGCTGGCCCGCGAGGCGGGCGAGGCGGGCGGGTCGGCGCCCATCGTGCTGAACGCCGCCAACGAGGTGGCCGTGCAGGCCCTGCTGGACGGGGCCATCGGTTTCGCGGACATTCCGCGCATCATCGCCGCCGCCCTGGCGGCCGCCGCGACCGTGCCGGTCGCGGACCTGGAGACGGCCCTGGCCGTGGACGCTGCCGCGCGCGAGACCGCCGGCTGTCTGGTCCGCAGCCGCGCCGGCAGCAAGGAGCCGAAGTGACGAGTCAACTGCCCACGATCCTCCTGGCCTCGGTCGTGACCCTCGGCCTGGTGGTCATCGTCCACGAACTGGGGCATTTCCTGTTCTGCAAGATGTTCGGGATCTACGTGAAGACCTTCTCCATCGGCATGGGCCCGAAGCTGCTGCGCTGGCGCCTGGGCGAGACCGAGTACGTGCTGTCGGCCATCCCCTTCGGCGGCTACGTGAAGATGGCCGGCGAGGGCATGATGGAGGAGATCCAGGACACGGGCACCTGGGAGGAACGCAAGTATCCCCTGGGCACCGTCGAGGGCAACCGCGAGGCTGCCGCCCTGGACGAGAACATCCCGCCCCACCGCCTGTTCAGCGCGCGTCCGGCCTGGCAGCGGCTGCTGGTGTTCATCGCCGGTCCGCTGTTCAACCTGCTGCTGGCCTGGGTCATCTACTCGGGGCTGTTCGCCTTCGAGGGGCTGCGCACCGACCCCTTCACGAAGGTGGGCGAGGTGCGCGACGGCTCGCCGGCCGCCGTGGCGGGATTCGCCGTGGGCGACAGCATCGTGGCCGTCGCGGGGCAGCCGGTGGCCGACTGGGACGACGTCCTGGCGGGCCTGGTGCCCGAGTCCAGCCGCGGCGCCCGCAGCACGCCCGCCGTCACGGTGACCGTGATCCGCGACGGGGGGCGCCTGGACCTGGAGCTGGCGCCCGAGTTCGACGCCGAACGCGGCGTCTGGTCCGTGGGCCTGGAGACCTGGAACACCACCGTGGGCCGGGTGCAGAAGGGCGGTCCCGCCGAGCAGGTGGGCCTGCGCGAGGGCGACGAGATCCTGTCCGTCGACGGGCAGGCGGTGACCTCGTTCGCGGCGGTGGCGCGCGTCGTCAACGACAAGCCCGACCAGGCGCTCGAGGTCCGCTGGCGCCGCGACGGCCAGGTGCTGCGGGGCATGGTGACGCCGGAGAACAAGGAGGTCGAGCCCGGCCGCTTCCTGGGCCGCATCTTCATCGAACCGAGGTACGCCTACGAGCGCCTGGGGCACCTGGACGCGGCGGTCCTGGGCTGGCGCCAGACCAAGGCCACCATCGGCGGCATGGTCACGGTGCTGGGCCAGCTCTTCGGCGGCGACCACGGGCTCGACGCCGTGGGCGGGCCGCTGCGCATCGGCCAGGCGGCGGGCGAGATGCTGCGCTGGGGCGTGTCGCACCTGATGTACTTCATCGCCTTCTTCAGCGTGAACCTGTTCCTGCTGAACCTGATGCCGGTGCCGGTGCTGGACGGCGGGCACGTGCTGTTCCTGCTGCTGGAGGTGGCGCGGGGCGGACGCCCGGTGCCCGAGCGGATCCAGGCCATCGCCACCCAGATGGGCCTGATCGTGCTCCTGTTGTTCATGACCTTCGTGGTCGTGCTGGACGTGTGGAAGGTGACCGGGCACTAGCCGGCGGGCGCGACGGGGCGCGCTGCGCCGGCGCTCACTGCTCCGCCGCGGGGGCGGCCGCCGGG
>JACZKN010000498.1 GCA_014859985.1 Candidatus Krumholzibacteriia bacterium
GCGCGGCGCTCCTGGTCTGGGCCGGGCTGGCCGGCCGCGGCCCCGAAGCCTGGGCGCTGGGCGCGCTCCTGCTGGTGCTGGGGGTCGCGGTGGCGTGGGTGGTCGCGCTCGCGAGGCCTCTGCTTGCCGATCTGCCCGCCCACGGCTTCGGCATGTGCCCTGGCCTGGGCGACGACGCGCTGCAGCCCGCGCTCACCACCTGGCTGACCGACACCCTCGACGAGGTGGCCGGCCACAAGCGGCGCGGCCAACCCGCCACCGGCGAGCCGCTCACCTTCGGGCACCTCATGGGTCCGGACCCGGCCTTTCCCGTCCTCAACCTGCAGATCATGACCACCGACCTGACCACGGGCCGGCCGCACCGCGTGCCGTTCGTCGGCGGCGGGTTCATGTTCTCGGAGCGCGCATTCAGACGGCTGTTTCCGGCGCGCATCGTCGACCATCTGGTCAGGCACGGGCGGCCCGCAGCAGGCGACGACGCCGACCTCTACTGGCTGCCGGCCACCGACCGGCTGCCGGTCGTGGTCGCCGTGCGCCTGAGCCTCAGCTTCCCCGTGCTGCTGGCCGCGGTGCCGCTGGTGGCGCGCGACTGGACCCTGCGCGACGAAGCCGCACGCGAGCAGCCGCGCACCTGCTGGTTCTCCGACGGCGGGATCTGCAGCAACTTCCCCATCCACTTCTTCGACGTCCTGTGGCCGCGCTGGCCCACCTACGGGATCATGCTCGACGACTTCGATCCCCAGCGCCACCACCGCCACGTCTGGATGCCGCAGACCGCGGCGCAGGGCCGCCTGGGGCCCTTCCGCACCATCGAATCGTTGCCGGGATTCCTGGGCGCCATCGTCGCCACCATGCAGAACTGGCGCGACAACCAGCAGTGCCGCCTGCCGGGCTACCGCGAGCGCATCGTGCGCATCGCGCTGCGGCCCGACGAGGGGGGCCTGAACCTGAACATGCCGGAGGCCACGATACGGCGGCTGTTCGACCTGGGCAGGGAGGCCGGGGACCGCATCAGGACCGACTTCGATTTCGACGCCCACCGCTGGCGCCGCTACCTGGCCTCGCAGGAGCCGCTGGACGAGATGTTCGCCCACATGCACGGCACCTGGACCGCAGCGGTCCCCGACGGCCGCGCGCTGCGCGATTTCCTGCCCGACTACGCCGCGGCTCCGCGCGAGTACGGCGAGATCCCCCAGGCGCGCCTGCGCCGCATGTTCGCCGCCTCGCAGGCGCTGGTCGAGGCGACCGCCGACTGGGGCGATTCGGTCGGCAGCGAACGCAGCGGCCTGCCGCGCCCGCGGGGCACGCTGCGCATGGTGCCGCCGGTGTGACCCGGGCCGCCGCTAGACGAGCCGGAACCCGACCGCCGTGTTCACCACGTCGCGGACGGCTCCCAGCGCGGCGTTGATCGCGTCCTCGACGGCGACCACGCCCAGCCCTTCGACGGTCAGCAGCACGGTCAGCGTGGTGTTGCGGTGGATCCTCAGCAGGGCCTTCGCCTGGCGCCTGTTCACCTTGTCGGCGGCGATCAGCTTCGCGATGTCGGCCAGCGAGGTCGCCAGCCGCTTCAGTTCGGGCCTGGCGTAGTCCTTGGCCTGGCCCCAGTCCTTCGCCAGCGACTCCTGGGCGGCGGCCATCATCGGCTTGACGATCTCGGCGACGGTGAACGGCATGGCATCCTCCCGGCGCCGCCGCGCTTGGCGCGACGGCCACCACGTCAACGCTTCTTGGCGACCTCGAGATGGATGATGGCGGCCCACGCCTGGTTGAACAGGTCACGGAACACGGGAATCGCCTCCAGGGGCAGGGTCCCCTCGTCCTCGAACCCCTCGTCCCCCCGGTGCGCCTCCTCCAGCTCGGCGAGGCTGTCCAGCATGAGCCCGTACTGCGCCACGCTCCGCTCGTTCTGCGGATGCGCCTGCGCCCGCACCCGGACCGCCCGCACCTCGAGGGCATAGTAGGGATAGAAGCCGCGGTTGGCCCCGTAGGTCACCGCCTCGCCCTCCTCGATCTCCATCTGGGTCAGGAACCCGTCCATCTCCTTCTGCAGCTCGCTGGCCGACCGGTCGATCTGCTCGTCGTAGTCGGAGATGAGCCGCACGGCGCACCCGCCCGCCGACATCACCGCCAGCGCCACGAACACCAGCGCCATCACCTGGGGGTGGCGCCGCGCCGGGCGTACCCGGTTGGGAATCGTCACGGTTGGCTCCTTTCAGCGTGGAACAGATACGGAAGGCAACGCCCCGATAACGACTCAGTCATCGATCGCCCACGCGATCGGCTTCCAGGCGATTCCCGTGTCCTGGACGGCAAACTCCAGGAGCATGTGACCGCCGCGATGGCCATCGTCGAACGCGGCCAGGACCCACTTCGTGGTAAGCAGATGGATGCCCTCGGGATCGTAGAATGCGAACTTCCCGCCGACTTCCGGCACAGCGTCATCTGGCAGCAACTCCGGATGGCTGCGTAGATCCTCGGCGAGGCTTACAAGAGGGTCGGCAAGACCTTTCTTCTTTAGTTCACGAATCTGGAATTCGTTTACCAGGACCGGCCGCGCCCGCTGTTCCCACTCTTCAGGCGTACTCCTGGTCGTCGCCATGAGCGCCTGAAGGCTATCGATCTGAGCTACCAGGTCCGATTCCCGATCTTCACGGTTGTCGGCGCAGCTGGACAGCAGACTGCCGAGAGCCAGAATGGATGCAAGCGCGACCGAGATGGTGAAGCCATCAACGCGAACTCGTGTCATCGTTTGCCTCCGTTCAGACGACCCGGCTATGCCCTAGGACGCCGCTCCACCATGGCGTGAGAGCAGCTCGAACCCCCTTCAGAAGTTCAGGTTGTCCGGGATGTTCTGGCTGATCGTGTTGTAGGTGATGGCGTAGAGCTCACAGGGACCGTTGTTCCCCTTGAAGCGCCCCTGCGGATCCCAACGCGTCATGTCGGTGACGTCGCGCAGGGCAGGGTCCCAATCCATGAACGGGCCGCCGAACGCACCGGCGTTGTTGAACCCGCGCGCGAAGGCCTGCGCCCCGTTCTTCTGGACCACGACCATCGAATGGTGGGGCGCCATGCGGTTGCCCATGAACAGCACGTCGCCGACCAGAAACGTCGCGTTCGTGAACGGCGGCAGCTTCGCTCCTCCACGCGGCGGAAGCGGCTGCACCCTGACGTAACCGCGGTTGTAGATGTGCTGCCCCATCCACTGCCCGGTGAGCTGTTTCGGGCTGCCTTGCCCGTACCGTTCGGCCAACGAGCGGATGCTCATCCAGGCCTTGGGGGCCCCGTGCGACAGGGCGTCGACGCCGCGAAGCGTCGGATACTTGGCCATGAGCACCCAGCCCAACGCCGCCTCGTGGCAATTGTGGGGCTTCAGAACGCCCCCGGGAACGCCGCCGTTCGCGGCAACGACCAGATCCGGTGCAGCCATTCTTGCCTCCTGTTCGTCCATGCCCGACGTCCAGTATCGGTGACGGCGCCCGGCGCCGTCCACTGCATACTGCTGCCAGACGTCGCGCCCGCGCAAACCTCCGAGCTCAGGCGGCCACCCCGAAAAGCGATCCGACTCCGGCCGTCAATGCCATGGCCAAGGCGCCCCAGAAAGTGACGCGCCAGGCGGCGGCAAGCACGGGGGCACCGCCGGCGCGCGGGCACGGTTTCGGAAATGCCCAGCTCATCACGGGCATGGGCGCCAAGCGCGTCATGTTCCATCAACTGCGTGGCAACCCGGGAGGCCAGCTCCGCATCGAGCCCGCGCTCCACGTAGATCTCCGCCAGCTCGGCCTGCTCGTACACCGGGCTGCGGGCCAGTTCCTGTCTCTCCAGGCACAGGTCGGCGCGCTCGGTATCGGCCTGCGAACTGACCGAGACGTACTCTCCCGCCGCCATCGACATGGCACCGGCAACAAGCCCGGCTACCCCCGCGATCAGGACGGCCTCCGAGCCCGCTCCCGCGGCCGAGACGCCCAGGACGAGGCTCGCCGTGGAGACGATCCCGTCGTTTGCCCCCAGCACGGCCGCCCGAAGCCAACCCACCCGATGGCTTCGATGTTTCTCGACCTGCAGCACGTGGTACCTACTGGTTCCCCGGTTTCCCCAGGGGGGTGTCAATAGCGGTAGATCGCGGCAATTCCGGTCTTCGTCGGCATCCGCTCGGTCGGCACGAAAACGACCTCTCCGCCCATCTTCAGCGCCAACGTTCCCAGGTCGTCGAGCACGTCATCAACTTCCGGGTGTGCCAGGTCTCCATACGCGATTTCGCCGGTCCCTGCATCGATCCGGCCGGGAATCTCGCGATCCATCTCGATCAGCAGCGTGGCCACCCGTCCGCCCACCACCGCCCTGGCGACCTGCGCGACATCCTCATCGCCAAGACCCTGGGACCTCGCGCTGCCGAACTCCTCGACCAGCGTGGCCAGACGATCCAGGTAGCGGGGCTCCATCAGCTGCCAGGCGCGCACGCGGAGTTCGTCGAGCGACGACAGGGCGTCGGGGTGGACATCGATGCTCTCGCCCACCAGGAACGGGTTGGCGCTGATCTCGTGGAACAGGTGATGATGCTCGGGGAGCGAGGCCAGGATCAGCGGCAGGCCCGATGGCTGCGAATGGTGCTCGAGGATCTTGCGGTCGATGACGCGGAAGAAGCGCTCCGCATCGATGTCCACCTCGGCGGCTCCCCCTCCGTGGCCATGGCGCATGGCCGGCTGGGATCCACCGACGCCGCCATAGGAAGCGACGGTCTGGTGCGGTTCGGTCAGCTCTTCCCCCAACGCATCGGTGAGCGTGCCCGGCACATCCTGATGCAGTCCGATCTCGTCCAGGGCGTCACGGTTGCCCTCGAAGAGCTTGATCGCCTGCCGGTTCAAGCCGAGGACCTGATAACGGTCGGCTGACTGCAGGTTGCTCATCAGAGGTTTGGTGTGAAAACTGTCCGCCACGACGACCAGTTCGGCGACGGGCCGCTGCAGCTTGTAGACCCGGAAGATGCCCTTGGCACCCAGCACCGCCAGCCCGTCAAAGGTGTGGCTCCAGAAACCGCGGTTGCCAGCCAGGGCCAGGAACGGCTCCAGCAACGGCCGGACCTCGTCCTTCGGGTATTTCTGCAGGAGGGACTTCTCCAGCTTCTTCACGAGGTTCCCGAACCGGATCGGATCCTGCTGGTTCTCCGGATGGTGCCGATGCGTCGCCTGGTAGAGCGAAAGGCAAGGAGGATCACAGTTATCCAATAGCCCCGCTGCGTGGTCTTCAGCGAATGTATTCACGCTATCTCCCCGTGATGAGGGTCGGACCTGTCCACGCTGATATGGTTAACGCTATCCGTCGGGATCGGCCATCGTCTTCGCCCGGATCCACGATTGTCCCAAACCTCGACAAACACACAGGCTGCACCGATCGTCAGGAACACATCCTTGAGGTCCACGGTCGCTATCCCGGGAATTCCGATGAAGTCCACGACCGCTCCCCGCAGGGCGACATCGACAACATGGCTCAGCATGCCGCCGGTCCAGAGGGTTACAGCCAGGCCGGGCCAATAGCCCCTCCTGTGGTGCTTCCTGGAGTAGTTCCGATACACGACCCAGGCCGCGACCATGGCCAGAGCAGCCAGAGCGCCCACGGCGCACTTCGCGAAGGCACTGATACCAAGCTTCAGGAGAAACCAGGATCCGACCTCGTTCTGCGTGTGGCGGAAATGAAGGTGCCCCGGCACCAGTTGCAGCTCCGCGCCGATGGGAAGGGCACGGGAAGACAGAAGCTTCAGGACATGGTCGACGCCGGCCAGCGCGGCCCCGACGAGGCACGCCATCCAAACGGTCAGGGGCTTACGAATGCCCGATTCGCTTCCCGCCACGCACGCGACGCCGACAAGAAGCAGAACCAGACCTGGCCAAACGAGATTGCAGGCCTGGGATCGACTTGGAGGCCATGATTCAGCCACGACGAAGGCCGCGAATGCCAACCACTCGGCACCAAAAACCAGGATGTAGCGTGCCGACGGCACAGAGGTCACTTTCGCTTGCTGGGACCGAACGCCGTGACGACAACGACCGCTGTCGCCACCCCTGCCGATACGGCAGTATTGTCGTTCATGTGGTCTCCCCTGATCGATTGGGCTGACCACCGATTCGTCACCACTGCGGGCATCAGCCGCAGGGCCCCCCGGGGGGCCCGCTCTCCAACGTCCCCATCATTGGCTTTCCCCGAACTGATGCACCGGTTGCCCCAGGAGGCCCAACGCATCCGCAGCGGAACCTATAGGACAACCAGACTCCGGGCGTCCGTCCGTTGCTCCTCGTCCGCAATTGCAGCGATGTGACTCTCGACAGCGACTTCGGTGGACCTGGTCTTCGGTACCGACATATGCGCCTCCGAGCAACGGTCGCCTATCTGTGTTGGTCCACCAGGATCTGATTCCCGTCGGGATCCACGGCGATGAAGCTTGCCGGTCCGGCACCGGATTCATCGGCTTCGCTGACGAACCGGATTCCTTGCGCCTTCAGCGTTCGCTGGATCTCCCTCACGTCGATGAACTCCGGTGTGTCCTTCGCGTTGCTGTCCCAACCGGGATTGAACGTCAGGATGTTGCCGGCGAACATCCCCTGGAAGAGTCCGATGATTGTCTCGTCTTCATTCTTCATGATCAGCCAGTTCTGCGCCTGATCGCCGCCGAACACGCTGAAGCCGAACTTCTCGTAGAAGGCGCGGGAAGCTGCAATGTCCTTGACGGCCAAGCTCACCGAAAATGCACCGAGTTTCATGGGCACCCCTTTAGACGCCGGGAAAACCGCCGCGTGTGTCGTTGGACACTATTTCATCGAATGGAATCCGATCAGGTTGCCTTCGGTATCCTTGGCAAGCGCGTAGAAACCGTGTTCACCGATGGACGCTTTTTCCTGGATCAACCTGCCGCCATGCGCTGCGGCTCGGGTGACCTGCACAGCACAGTCTTCACAGCCGAAATAGACCAGGGTGCCACCTCCGCCGGGAGCAAAGCCATCCGCTTTGACCAGCATACCGCCTGCGCCGTAGCTGTTCATCCCGGCCTCCTTGTCCATCGGGAAGAACCACATATCCATCTCCATCTCCGGAGTCGGACTGGGCATCTGTTCAAGCTTGTCGCCAAGCACGGCCTCATAGAATGCCTTGGCGCGCGTCATGTCTTGCACGTAGATCTCGAAATGAACAACCGGATTGCTTTTCATCGAACTACTCCCTTGGGTGGGTTGTGATGATGGCTGACTCCAACCGGCCTGAACTTCGCACCTCAGCCCATTCCCTTGACCACCAGCGTCTCCAGCCCTTCGACGTCGATCTTC
>JACZKN010000059.1 GCA_014859985.1 Candidatus Krumholzibacteriia bacterium
GTGGTGGTCATCGTCGTCTACCGCTTCCTGCCGGTGCCCGTGGTGCCGCGCCGCGACCTGAGGCCGGTGACGGCCGCGCCGGAGGTCGACCGGGCCACGGGCGCGCCCCTGTTCGCGCCCCCGGTGTACGAGGAGGCCTGGCGCGCGGAGAACCTGCGGGTCACCGGCAGCAAGACGGTGCAGGTGGCCTCGGGCTCGCGCCGCGAGCTGACCGTGGACCAGAACCTCCGCCTCACCCTGACCGGTCAGCTGACCCGGGACATCGCCGTGCGCGCCTTCCTGTCGGACGACAACCTGCCGGTGGTGCCCGAAGGCAACACCGAGGAGCTGCAGGACGTGGACAAGGTCCTGGTGGAGCTGCGGGCCCGCAGCTGGGCCGCCACGCTGGGCGACTTCGTGGCCGAGCGGCGGGGCAGCGAGTTCGGCGACTACCGGCGCAAGCTGCAGGGCATCTCCGTCGAGGCCGACCCCGGGCCGGTCCGGGCCGAAATCCTGGCCGGTTCGCCCCGCGGCCGCTACCGCACCCTGCAGATCCGTGGCCAGGAGTCCAACCAGGGCCCGTACTTCCTGGGCGGGGGCAGCGCCGGCGCCAACCTGTTCGTGGTGGCGGGCAGCGAGCGCGTCACCCTGGACGGCCAGCCCCTGGTCCGCGGCGCGGACCGGGACTACGTCATCGACTACGTGCGCGGCACCGTCACCTTCACCTACCGCCGCCTGGTCACCGCCGAGTCCACCATCGTCGTGGAGTTCGAGGAGGGCGAGGGCCCCTATGGCCGCACCGTGGTGGGCGCCGGCGCCGGGGCCGACGGGGTCCTGCCGCTGCTGGGGACCGCGGCCGGCCTGGACGTGCGCATCGTCAAGGAGCAGGACGATCCCCAGCGCCTGCGCACCGGCGAGCTGGGCGAGGACGACGAGCAGATCCTGGGGGCCGCCGGCGACGATCCGCTGCGGGCGGTCGCTGCCGGTGCCCTGCCTGCGGCGCCGGGGCAGGGCCTGTACGACCAGCGGGTCGAGGACGGCAAGACCATCTACGTCTTCACCACGGCCGGCGGCGACTGGAACCTCGAGGCGTTCTACGCAGGGCCCGGCCTGGGCGACTACGACCTGGACCGCCTGACCGAGACCGGCCAGCGCGTCTACGTCCACCGCGGCGACGGCCTGGGCGCCTATCTCCTGGGCCGCCCCCTGCCGCTGCCGGAGTCCCGCAGCATCATGACCATGCGCGCCGCCGTCGGCGACACCGCGGCGGCCCACCTCAAGGCCGAATGGGACGTCTCCCAGCACGACCGCAACCTGCTTTCGACCCTGGACGACCAGGACAACCAGGGCCAAGCCGTGGCCCTGGATGCCGCCCTGCCCCGGCAACCGGTGCGCTGGGGCGAACTGGAACTCGACGCCTTCTACACCAGCCGCCAATCGCGGTTCACCGGGTTCCAGCTGCACAAGACCGTCTTCGACTATGACGACTGGGGGCTGGCCGACCGCGCCCGCCGCGAGGGGTTCCTGGCCGAGGGCGAGCGCGAGGCCGGCTTCGGCGCCGGCTGGCACCTGGGCCGGGAGCGGCGCTCACTGTCGCTCTCCACCGACGGCGCCACGCTGCGCCACGGGGTGTCCGTGGCCGCCGAGCGGCTGCGCGGCCGCGCCGTCTGGAAGCTGGCCGGCGGCGACGGCGACCACCGCGTGCTGGTCGCCGACGCACGGGACGATGAGGATCCCCTGGACGTGCGCCGCCGCAACCAGCGGCACGCGGTGTCCTGGGCCGTGGGCCCGGTGCGCCCCTCGGGCCGCTGGCAGAAGGAGAGCTGGGAGGATGCGCGCATGGCGGCCGGCCGGGCCGCCGGCTACCGCCTCGAGCGCTGGGCTACGGGCCTGGCCGGCAGCGGCCGCCTGGACTGGCGGGCCGAGTTCGAACGTGGCCTGGCCGATTCCCTACGCGCGGGCCGCTGGGAGCGGGAGCGCGACAGCCGCACCGCCACCGCGGCGGTGACCACCAGCCGTATCGCGGGCATGCGCCTGGTGGGCGAGGGCACCCTGCGCCGGACCGAGCAGCCGGACGGCACCGAGGAGTCGACGCGCCTGGCGCGCGTCGACCTGGCCGGGATCTGGGCCCGCACCGCCAGCGACTGGGCGCTGGGCTACCGCGTGGACAACAGCCGCTCCGAGGTGCTGACCCGGCAGATCCTCTTCGTGGGCGAGGGGCAGGGCGACTACGACGCCGACGGCGACTACCTGGGCCCGGACCAGGGCGATTACGACGTCGCCCTGGCCGGCACCGACAGCCTGGTGGCGACCACCGGCGTGCGGGCCGAGCTGCACTGGCGGCAGGGGTTCCGCTTCCTGGGCGCGGACCGCTGGTACGGGGCCTGGTCCGTCCAGACCACCGGCAGCGTCGAGGGCCGCAGCACCACCGACGACGTCGGCGGCCTGCTCGCCCTGCGCCCGGAGGTGCTGTTCGACCCGGAAAGGGCGGTGCTGGCGGACGTCAGCCTGGGCGAGGAGGTCGCCCTGCTGCAGCACCTGCGCACGGTCGACCTGCGGGTCAAGTTCGACTACCGCGAGACCCTCGACCGGCAGTACGCCGACCGCCCGGAGGACCGCCTGGGGCGCAACTGGCAGACCATCGGCACCCTGAACGTGAACGCGACTTCCAGCCTGCGCCTGCGCTGGGCGCGCGAGAGCGAGAACCGCTATTCCGCCGAGAGCGGCACCAGCGCCCGCCGCAGCTACGTGGCCCTGACCCGCCGCTACGAGGCCGGCTGGACCTGGCGGCCGCAGACGGACCTGCGCCTGGGCCTGCAGGCGGAACTGCTGCGGCGCGGCGACGAGGTCTCCGGGGTCGATCAAGAGGAGACGGCCCTGCGGCCCACCGGCCGCTACCGCTTGCTGCGGGCCTGGACGGCCCAAACGGATGTGCGCCTGGCCGACGTGACCAGCGACGAGCCGTCGGGCGCCTTGCGCCCCTGGTTCTTCCCCCAGCCGGGTCGCAACGTCGAGTCCTCCCTGCGCCTGGCCTGGGAACCCAACGAGTTCCTGACCGTCAGCGGCACCTGGTTCGCCCGCAAGCAGGGCGAAAGGAGGTGGCAGCATGACGTCCGGCTGGAGACGACGGCCCGCTTCTAGCCAGGCCCCGGCCCGGTGCGCGTTCTTGCTGGCGGCGGCCCTGGCGACCGGGCTGGCGGCCGCCGATCCCGCATGGGAAAGATACGACATTCTGGCCCTGGCCGCCCGGCAGATCGGTACCACGCAGATCAGGAACCGGGGCACCGTGGGCGGGAATCTGTGCCAGAGACCCCGGTGCATGTACTTCAGGCACCCCCACTTTCTCTGCCGGAAAAAGGGAGGGGAGAAGTGTCTGGCCCCGGCGGGGGAGCACCGCTACTA
>JACZKN010000499.1 GCA_014859985.1 Candidatus Krumholzibacteriia bacterium
CGCGGGCGCGCCGGCCGGCGGCAGCCCGGAGGGCCACAGCGACCCGCTCCGCCCGCGCTTCCATCGCGGCGTACGTGTACGTGCGGCCGCGCGTCCGCAGGAGCGTCTCGTCGGCGCGTTCGGCCGCCCAGCGGCGCAGGCGCGCGACGGCGACGGTCATCAAGGGTGGGGGTGTCATACGGCGCCTGAGATGCGGTCAGAAGCCGACGTATCTGAACTCGGTGAGCTTGCCGCCTACGAGCACGGCGACGGTGATCGCCAGGAACACCAGGAACCAGAGGAAGGTCTGCAGGCTCAGGCCGAGACCGTAGTAGAACCAGTGGCCGCGCGGCGCGGCCGGAGCCTGGCTCTCCGCGCCGTGCTCCGGCGGCCTCTCGCTGCCGTCCTCAGCCATCGCCCGCCTTCTTGCGCGCGACGTAGGCCAGCATGTGATTCACGGTATCGAGATTCTCGAACACGATGTCCATGGGCTTCACCCTGATGGCGAACGTCTCTTCGAGAAACGCGATCAGCGCCGTGAGGTTCATGGAGTCGAGCAGCTGGTCGCGGAACAGCGACGTGTCGGCGCTGACCTCGTCTTCTTCGAGGTCGGCCTCGTCGCGGATGAACTCGAGGATGGTGTCGGCGTCGGTCATGAGGCGTCCTTCACGGGTCGAGATGCTGAGGGACTCAGCTGCGGGTCCCTTGGGCGTAGGAGAACTTCATCGGGTTCACGAAGCCCGAGGCCTCGACGCCGGCCTTGATCAGGCCACCCAGCGTGAACACACGCTGCGCAGTCTGGAAGGCCTGCTCGAGGCCCCACTCGTCACTGAGGACGTGACCGCGCGCGCCGGCCCAACCGTAGGCGCCGAACTGGGAGGTGCCGTCGCCGTTACCGACGACGAGACAACCGTTGCGCACGAAGGGCAGCCAGGTGGCGATGATCGCCGTCTCGGCGCCGCCGGAGCGACGGCCGGCGGTGGCGAGCACCCCGACGGGCTTGTTGGCGAGCTTGAAGTCCTGGTGGCGCAGCGGCCGCGTGCGCATGATGAACTTGGAGAACAGGTCTGACGGCAACCCGAAGTACACCGGAGTGGCCACGAGGATGCTGTCGGCGGCCACCATCGCGTCGAGGACGGACTGGACGTCGTCCTCCTTCTCCCTGACGCAGGGGATGAAGGTCCCGTCCTTCTTCTGACCGCAGATGTTGCACGCCTTGCACGGCTCGAGATGCAAGTCACGCAGGTCGATGACCTCGTGGTCGGCCTCACCGGGGTACGTGGCGTCGAGCTTCTCGAACGCCGTCTCGAGCATGATGCCGCTGTTGCTGTTGTCGCGGGGGCTGCAGTTGAGCCCCAGAATCCGCACCGTCATGCGCCGGTCTCCTCTCCGTGCACGGCCACCCGACAGGAGTGAAGGGCGGAAGGGAATCGTCATGCCCGCAGTCGCGTACGGGAGAGCAATCTTACCAGACGACGGCTCGACACGCGCCCGCGAGGCAGGGGTGGTGCCGGAGGTGGGACTCGAACCCACACGTTCCAGAGGAACACTGGATTTTGAGTCCAGCGCGTCTACCAGTTTCACCACTCCGGCACCCGGTCGCGCTCCGGCCGCACCGGACCGCTGCAGGCGGCGATGGTAGGTACGGTCCGGGGGAAAGTCAAGGCAGGGAAATGTTTGACACGTTACCGGGAACTGCTATATTTCCCGCTCGTTCCGGTGGGGCCATAGCTCAGCTGGGAGAGCGCTTGCATGGCATGCAAGAGGTCAGGGGTTCGATCCCCCTTGGCTCCACCATCCGGTCCGACCAACCGGTCCGTGAAGGCCCGCCTCCGGCGGGCCTTTGCTTTGGGAGGGGGGCGCCGGTGAGGCAGCGCGCGCCACGGATCCTGCTGCTGGTCCTGCTGGTGGCCGGAGCCGTCTTCGCCGCCGGGCGCTGGTCCGGGGTGGAGCAGCGCCTGGACGCTGCCGGCGCGGCAGGCGTCCTGCCCTTCGTCGCCGCTTTCGTCGCCCTGGCCATGGGCTGCTTCCCGGTGGCGGTGCTCGGTTTCACCGCGGGCGCGGTCTACGGCCCGGGAGGGGGCCTGCTCATCGTGGTGCCGTCGGTGGCCGCCGCGGGCACCCTGATGTTCGTGCTGGGCCGGTCCCTGCTGCGCGAGTCCATACGCCGGCGCCTGCGTGCCCATCCCCGGGGCCGCGCCCTGGAGGACCTGGCCGCGGCCAAAGCCCTGCGCCTGAACATCCTGGCGCGGCTTTCCCTCTTCAATTTCGGGTTGATGTGCTACACTCTGGCGGCTGGTCGCACGCCCCTGCGCACGTATCTGCTGGGACTCGTGGGCACGCTGCCCAGCCTGGTGACCCACGTCCTGGTGGGGACCCTCGTCCGCTCCGGAGGCGTTGCCCTGGGCGGGGACGGCCGGGTCTCCGGGCTGGAACTGGGCGCGACGGCCGTGGCTGTGCTGGCGCTGCTGCTGCTGGCCTGGCAGGTGGGGCGCCTCGCCCTGGCGGCCTGGCGCCGGGCGACCGACGCCGCCGCGGCACCGCAGGACCGGACCTCCGCAGAGAAGGGGCCGCAGGCGCCATGACCGCCGCCAAGGACACGATCATCCGCTTCCCAGGACCCTCAGGCCCTGGCCGCGGCCGCCTGCGGCAGCGGTCCGTCGCGCTGCCGGCAGGGGAAGTGCGGCCATGAGCGGCAGCGGCCTGGTGCTGGTCGTGCTCCTGGCCGCCCTGGCGGCGGCGGTGCCGCTGCTGGTCCGCCGCGTCGCCGTCCTGCTGGCCCGGCAGGCGGACCTCGAGGGGCGCGCGGCCGCGGGGGAGGCCCTGGCCGAGCGGATGCGCACGGTGGAGGCGCGCCTGGAGCAGGGGATCGAGGCGGAGGAGGAGCGGGACCGCCTCTTCAACCTGTCCATCGACATGCTGGCCGTCGGCGGTTTCGACGGTTTTCTCGAGCAGGTCAACCCCGCCTGGGTCCGGGTCCTCGGCTGGTCCCGCGACGACCTGATGGGCCGCCCGCTGCTGGACTTCGTGCACCCGGAGGACCGCCCCGCCGCGGCGGCCGTGTTCCGCCGCCTGGCCGACGGCGAGCCGGTGGACGGCCTGGAGTGCCGCTTCGGCTGCCGGGACGGAACCCATCGCTGGCTCTCCTGGAACTCCTTCCCCTACGCCGGTCGCCAGCGCATCTTCTCGGTGGTGCGCGACATCACCGCCAGCAAGCGGGCCGAACAGCTGCTGCTGGAGAACCAGGAGCGCCTGCGCGCCCTGAGCAACCAGCTCTCCCTGGTGGAGGACCGTGAGCGCCGGCAGCTGGCCGAGGCCATCCACGACGGCCTGGCCCAGCAGCTCTTCGGCCTGCGGGCCCAGGTCACGCTGCTGAAATACCCGGACAAGCTGGCCGATCCCCGGGCTGTCGTCGAGCAGGTGATCGCCGTGCTCGACGAGACCATGACCCAGGCGCGCAGCCTGACCTTCGAGCTCTTCCCGCCGGTGCTCTACGAGGTGGGGTTGGCCGGGGCCCTGGAGTGGCTGGGGCGGCAGTTCGAGCAGCGCACCGGGATCGCCTGCGAGGTGGACACCGAGGACACCGAGCCCGACCTGCCCGAGGACCTGCGCATGATGGCCTACCAGTCGGCCCGGGAACTGCTGAACAACGTGCGCAAGCACGCCGGCGCCCGCAGCGCGGCCATCCGCCTGCGGGCCGAAGCCGGGCTGGTGCATCTGACCGTCCGCGACGACGGCCAGGGCTTCGATCCCGAAGGCACCGAGGCCATCGTCCCCCACCCGGCCACCGGCGGCTTCGGCCTGTTCAGCCTACGCGAGCGTCTGCGCTCCGTGGGCGGGGCGCTCACGGTCTCGGCCCGTCCTGGACAGGGGTGCCGGGTGGATCTTACCTTCCCCGCGCCCCCGGCCGCCGACTGACACCCCGACCCGCGAGGCCCCTGCCGCCATGGGCGAGATCTACGCCTTGACCTGTGCCGCCGTCTGGGGCCTGGCCGTCGTCTTCTTCCGGCGCTCGGGCGAGACGGTGCCGCCGCTGGCGATGAACCTCTTCCGGGTCGGCGTTTCCTCCGTGCTGTTCCTGGCCACCCTGGCGGTGCGCGGGCAGCCCCTGCTGAACGGCGCACCGACGGCGGACTACCTGCGCCTGGCGGCCAGCGGGGTCATCGCCATCGCGGTGGCCGACACCCTCTTCCACGCCTGCCTGAACCGGATCGGCGCGGGCCTCAACGCGATCGTCGACACCATCTACTCGCCGTTCGCCCTCTTCTTCGCCTACGTGATGCTGGGCGAGCGGATCGGACCCTGGCCGCTGGCGGGCATGGTGCTGATCATCGGCGGCGTGCTCGTGGCGACGCGGGTCAAGGCGCCCGCCGGCATCACCGGGCGCACCCTGACCGCCGGGGTGCTGCTGGGGGTGGGCTCGATGGCGGCCCTGGCCTTCGGGATCGTGCTGGCCAAGCCCGCCCTCGCCGGCGGCGACGTGCTGTGGGCCACGACCGTCCGGCAGCTGGCCTCGCTGGCGGTGCTGTTGCCGGCGGCCGCGCTGCACCCGCACCGGCGCCGCTACCTGGCGGCCCTGCGGCCGCAGGCCTCCTGGCGTTTCACGATACCGGGGACGGTGCTGGGCTCCTACGTGTCGCTGCTGTTCTGGATCGCCGGGATGAAGCACACCGCCGTGGGCAAGGCCGCGGTCCTGAACCAGACCAGCACCATCTACATCCTCGTGTTCGCCAGCCTCTTCCTGGGGGAGCGCTTCACCCGGCGCAAGGCCGCGGCCGCCGTCCTGGCCCTGGCGGGGGTGGTGCTGGTGATGACGCCCTGGCGGTGAGCCGGCCTTGGCCGCCGGTTTTTATTTGGCAATCCGTGTAACACTTGTTATATAACGGCCGTAATATAAAGCTGGATCCGGTTCAGGGGGAGGCCTGGGATGAGGAAACCTGTTTTCAGCAAAGACGATGTGGTCATGGCGGGGCTGGCCGTGGCCCGGCGTGACGGCCTCGAGCAGCTCTCGGCCCGCCGGGTCGCCGAGCAGCTCGGCGCGTCGACGGCGCCGGTCTACAGCAACTTCGCCACCATGGCGGCGCTGGCCGAGGCGGTCAAGCGGGCGGCCGTGCGGGAACTGGTGGCCCTGACCCGGCAGGAGCACACCGACCACCGGTTCCTGAACATGGGCGTCGGCGTGCTGAAGTTCGTGTGGGCCTGGCCCCAGCTGTACGCGGACCTCTTCCTGGCCCCCCCGCAGGGCTACGATCCGGGCCTGGACCTGCTGGAGGAGCTGACCGCGACCATGGCCGCGCTGCCGGAACTGGAACCGCTGGACCTGTCCGAGCGCCTCGTCGTGCTCAGGAAGCTGGCCATCTTCACCCATGGCCTGGCCACGGAGATCTGCCAGGGCTGCGCGCCGAGCTGCACCCTGCAGACCCTGGAACTGCTGCTCGGCGAGGTGGGTCGGGCGGTGGTGGCGGACGCCCGCGCGGGCCACCCGCGCAGCGACGCCGACACCGCCCTGCTGGCCGGGCTTTGTTCCCGGCTCCCGGAACCCGACCCCCATCCCGAAGAGGACGGACGATGACGACGCGCACCCGGTGTGACCTTCCGTACCGCGGGCTGATGCTGGCCGCGCTGTTGGCCGCCTGTTCCGGCGCGGCGGCTGCCGACGAGGGGCCCGCGGGCGGGCCGCAGTTCACGCGTTCCCAACCCCTGGGCGCGCAGATCGAGGCCCGCAAGGGGGCTGACGCTACCCTGGACCTGGCCGCCTGCGTGCGGGAAGCCCTGGCGGCGAACGACCTCCTGGTGGCCGAGCGCCTGAAGCGGGGCGAGCTGGAGGGGCGGATGGACCAGGCCCTCTCGACCGGCCTGCCCAGCCTCGACCTGGGCGGCGCCTGGACCCGCGGCCGCGACCCGAGCTTCGCCCTGGATGAGACCTTCGGCGGCGGCGGCGACGGGGGCGGCCTGTTCCCGCCGGCGCCTGCGGGCTCGGACCCGGGATTCGCCGCGTGGGTCGATGCGGTCAACGCGGGCTTCGGGTCGTTCATTCCCGCGCCCGGGGCCATCCCCGCGCAGACCTTCCTGAACGCGGAGGTCAGCGCCACCTGGGAGATCAACCCGCAGCGGATCCTGGGCGCCGTCGGCGCGGCTCGCCTGGGCCTCGCCCAGCAGGACCTGCAGCTCGCGTCCGTGGAGCACGGCACCGTGGAGTCCACGATGGCCGCCTACTACAGCATCATCCGCGCCGCCGAGAGCGTGCAGGCCGTCCGCGCCCAGCTGGCCAACCAGCGGGAGCTGCTGGAGATCACGACCCTTCGCTACGAACTGGGCATGGCCACCCGCCTGGACACCCTGCAGGCCGCCGTCACCGTGGCCAACACCCGCCCGCAGCTGGCCGTGGCCGAGGCCCGGCTGCGCAACGAGGGCAGCCGGCTCAACGCCCTGATGGGCCGCCGGCCCGAGTCCCCCCTGCGCATCGCCAACGAGCAGCCGGTGGAACTGGACCCGCTGGCGGATGGGGCCGCCCTGGACCTGGCCCAGCAGCGGCCCGAGCTGGAGGCCACCGCCCTGTTCGTGGACATCCTGCGGCGCCAGCGCCAGGCCCAGGTGGGAGGGCGGCGGCCGTACCTGACGCTCAGCGGGGCGTACGGCTACGTGGGCCGGACCTTCGACACGGTCTTCGACGACGGCCACGATTCGTGGCGGGCCACGGCGGCGGTCACCGTGCCGGTCTTCGACGGCCTGCTCACCAAGGGCCTGGTGGACGAGACCGACGCGCGCATCCGCCGCACCGAGGCCGAGCTCACCGGCCGGCGCCGGGAGGTGCAGGTCGAGGTCCTGGAGATCCTGGCGAACCTGCGCCTGGCGCGGGACCTCCTGGCGGCGGTGGAGCTGAACCTCGAGCGCAGCGAGGAGGTCCTGGAGGAAAGCCTGCTGATGCTGCAGCTGGGCAAGACCAGCCACCTGGACGTGCTGCTCGCCGACGCGAACCGCGCCGAGGCGCGCCGCAACGTGATCGACGCCCGTTACACCGTGCTGACCCTGACCGCGTCGCTCAAGCGGGCGATCGGCTGGTCGCCGCTCGTGCCCCTGCGGGACATCCCCGGCCTGGTGGCGGAGGTTGAACGATGACCAAGCGATGGACGATGGCGGGCGCCGTGCTGGCCCTGCTGGCCGGGGCGGCCGGCTGCGCGCCGGATGCGCCGTCGGACGCGGGCCGGGAGATCCCGCGCAACGTGCGGGTCCTGGAGCTGGCGACCGGGGAGGTCACCGAGTACTTCGAGATCGCGGGGCCGGTGGTACCGGTGCGCGCGGCCGATCTGGGCGCCCAGGAGCACGGCCCGGTGGTGGCCCTGGGCGCGGCCAGGGGCGCGGCGGTGGCGGCCGGCGCGCTGATCGTGGAGCAGGAGCGGGACATCCTGGGCGCGGAGCTGGACGCCGCGCGGGCGAGCCTGGCCACCGAGGCCTACAACGTGGACAAGGTCCGGCAGCTCCACGACGCCGGCAAGGTCAGCCGCATCGAACTGCTGACGGCCGAATCGCAGCACGCCGAGGCGCTGGGCCGGGCGGAGGCCGCGCGGGTGCGCCACGAGCGGGCGGCGATCACGGCACCGTTCGCCGGGGTGCTGGTGGACCGGCACGTGGAGCTGGGCGAGCTGCTGGTGCCGGGCCAGCCGGTGGCCCGGGTGATCGACCCCTTCGTCCTGAAGCTGGAGGCCTTCCTGACCGACGGCCAGGTGCCGTGGGTGCACCCGGGCGACCGCGCGTCGGTGGACCTGGGCGAGGGCGGCGCCGCGACCGCCGGCACGGTGACCTTCGTCTCGCCGGAGGCGGACCGCATGACCGGCAAGTTCGCCGTCGAGATCGAGATCCCCGATCCCGAACGGCGCCACCGCAGCGGCGTGATCGGGCGTGCGCGCCTGCCCAAGCACCGCACCGCCGGCGCGGTGGCCGTGCCCCGCGACGCGGTGCTGCCGGGCCGCGCCGGTCCGTCGGTCTTCGTGGT
>JACZKN010000500.1 GCA_014859985.1 Candidatus Krumholzibacteriia bacterium
GCGCGGGCTCGACCGTCGGCTTGTCCGCGGCCAGGTCCACGATCTCGTCGTGGCGGTCGTCCCGCGGCGCGAGATCACGGCCGTCGGGGGCGAAGGCCGACCAGATCCAGGCGTCGCTGCCGTCGGCGAAGTAGCCCAGGATGATGCCCTCGCGCAGGTAGCCCCGCCGCACCCAGCTCGGTTCGTCGCCGGGCAGACCGT
This sequence comes from Candidatus Krumholzibacteriia bacterium, assembly GCA_014859985.1. Classification (GTDB taxonomy): domain Bacteria; phylum Krumholzibacteriota; class Krumholzibacteriia; order LZORAL124-64-63; family LZORAL124-64-63; genus JACZKN01. The sequence continues at coordinate 202 of JACZKN010000500.1, forward strand.
AGACGATCAGCTTGGTGTAGGGGCGCCCGGGGCCGTCCAGCCCGTCCTTCCAGAAGCGGATCTCCGGATTGCGCAGGTCCTCGGCGCCGATGCGGTACAGCTTCAGGCGCCGGTTGTGGGGGTCGAAGACCAGGTCGCGCTCGCTGCCGTCGGCCAAGGGCCAGCGGCAGGCGCGGGGCGTGCGCGCGAGCTCGCAGTCCCGGCCCAGGCAGTCGCGCAGCACCGGCCTCACGTCGGTCGGCATGATGGTCTCCTTCTCAGGCTGTGGCCACCCGTCGGCCCGGGAGCCCGGCCGCCAGCAGGGCTTCCTTGACGATGCGCGCGTGCTCGGCCGGCCGGGCCCAGCGCTCCCGGCCCGCGTCCGGCAGCAGGCCGATGGGATCGAAGTAGAGGTAGGCCTTGTCCGGGTCCACGGCGGGGCTGCGGTAGACGCTCACCCCGGTGATCTCGTCGTAGAATTCGAAGCTGTGCAGGTCGCGCTTGCCGCCGCCGCCGGGCACGTCGGTCACGAAGGTGGGCGTGTTGAAGCCGGCGGTGACGCCGCGCACCCGGCGCTCGATCTCCATGGAATCCTCAAGGCGGGTGCGCAGCTCCTCGACCCCCTTGACCATGTCGTGCTGGTACACGTAGTAGGGCTGCACGTTCATCCAGGAGAGCTGGCGCACCAGGTTGGCCATCCGGTCGGCGTCGTCGTTCACGCCGCGGATCAGCACGCTCTGGTTGCGCACCGTCACGCCCCGGCGGAAGAGCAGGTCCATCGCCTCGCGGCTGATGGCGGTGATCTCCTCCATGCAGTTGAAGTGGGTGTGCAGGCACACCTCCTTGCCCCGGGCGCGCCCCGCGTCCACCAGCGCGCACAGGGTGTCGGTCCAGGCGGTGTCCGTCAGGATCTTCATGGGCATGACCGCCGGACCCTTGGTGGCGATGCGCACGCGGCGGATGTGGGGGATGTCCAGTAGCACCGTCAGGATCTCGCGCAGGCGGCGGGCCGGCAACATGTAGGCGTCGCCGCCGGAGACCACCACGTCCTCGATCTCCGGACGCGCGGCCAGGTAGGCGAAAGCCGCCTGCCAGCGCCGGTCGGCGGGCTTGTAGCCGTCCTTGGCCACGGTGCCGGTGCTGCCGCCGACGGCGTAGCTGCGGGTGCAGAAGCGGCAGTAGACCGGGCACACGTCCAGGGGCAGGAAGAGGGCCTTGTCCGGGTAGCGGTGCACCAGGCCGGGGGTGGGCGAGTCCTCCTGCTCGTGCAGCGAGTCCAGGGCCAGGCGCGGGTGGTCCGGGCGCCGGGTGGAGGCCACGGGCAGGAACTGGATGCGGATGGGGTCGCCGTAGGGATCGTCCCAGTCGATCAGCCCCAGCAGGTAAGGGGTGACGCGCACGTTCATGGGGGCCTCGGCCAGCCCGCGCTCCACGTCGGCCAGGAAGGCCTCGTCCACCAGGGGGCCCACCAGCTCGCGCAGCTCTGCGGCGCCGGTGACGCCGTGCCGCAGCTGGAAGGAGGTCTGCAGGAAGGTCCCGCGGTCCACGTCGGCGAAGGCGGGGATGCGCTGCCAGAACGGGGTGTCGTCGAAGTCGCGGTGCACCAGGTCGTCCTCGTCCACCGCCTCCTTCGTCGGCGCGGGAATCGGCACGTCCGCCAGGGGCTGCAGGGCGGGGCGCCCGGCCACGGCCTCGGGCAGGTCGGCGATGGTGCGGGGTTCGTCGGTCTCCTGGTGCTGCGCCAGCGCGCGGTCGGGGTTCGTCATGGTTCCTTCTCCGGGATCGGCGACGGGAATTCCCTCCCGCCGGCGTGGGTGTCGATGATGGGGCCGGCTTCGAGCAGGGGCGCCACGTCCCGGCGCGGCATCTCCAGCAGGTCGACGATGCGCTCGAGGGACTGGGCGATCGCCAGCTGTTCCTGCTCGGGCAGGGCCCGCAGGCCGGTCGCCAGCCGGTCCTGCAGCAGGGAGGGGGCGCCGGCCAGGACGGCCTCGCCGGTGGCGGTGATGCGCACCAGCACGATGCGCCGGTCGTGCCCGCTGCGCTCCCGCAGGATCCAACCCTTGCCCTCGAGGCGGTCGAGGATCCCCACGGTGGTGCTGCTGCTGACGTGGATGAGCTTGGCCAGGGCGGAGGTGGTCAGCGGGCCGTCTTCGTGCAGCGTCTGCAGGCACAGCAGCTGCGGACCGGTGATCATGAACTCGGCCGCCAGCTGCCGCGAGTGGATGTCCACCGCGCGCATGATGCGGCGCAGGGAGCGGAAGATCCACAGATCGAACGACGAATGCTCTACCATGGGGGAATCGTCCTTGCCGGTAAATCGTTTGACTACGAATGATTGCGGTACGAATTATAGACATGATCGGCGCCGTGTCAACCCCCGATCCCGGGCCGCCAGCGTTGGAGGAACCGCTTTGTCGTTGTGGAAAAAGAAGTTAGGCCTAAGGTGGTGGCTGGAATACACTTCCATCATTGTCGGCGCGGCCGTCTGCGGGGCCGCCATCGCCCTGCTGCTTGAGCCCAACAAGATCGTCCCCGGGGGGGTGACTGGGCTGTCGATGATCCTGAAGGATCTGCTGGGCCTGCCCATGGGCGTGGTGCTGGTGGCCCTGAACGTGCCCCTGGTGGTGTTCGGCTGGCGCTTCCTGGGGGGGGTGCGCCTGCTGGTCCGCACGGTGGTGGGTCTGGTGGTGATGGCCGCGGCCATCGACCTGGTCTCGGCCCACGCCGAGGTGCTGAGCCGCGACCGGCTGCTGGTGATCTTCTACGGCGGGATGCTCAGCGGCGTGGGCCTGGCCCTGGTCTTCCGCGGGCGCGGCACCACCGGCGGGGCCGACATCCTGGGCCGCCTGGCCAACCTCTGGCTGGACGTGCCGGTGGGGCAGGCCATCCTGGCCCTGAACGTCCTGGTGTTCGGCGTGGCCGCGTTCTACTACGGGTTCGAGGAGGCCGCCGTCGCCCTGATGGTCTCGTTCGTGGCCACCCGCGCCCTGGACGCCGTGCTGCACGGCCTGGTCGCCACCCGGGCGGCCCTGGTGGTGACCGAGCGCCCCGACGACGTGAAGGAGACGGTGCGGCGCCACCTGCACCGCAGCGTGACCCTGCTGCCGGCCGAGGGCGGCTTCAGCGGCCGCCCCAAGACGATCCTCTACGTGGTGGTGGCGCGGGCGGAGGTGGCCCGCCTGAAGCGGCGGGTCACCGAGGCGGACCCCGAGGCGTTCATGACCATCTACTCGCCGGCCGAGGTGCTGGGCGCCGGGCTGGGCGGCGCGGCCGGCTGACCGCCGCGCCGCCCGGTGCGGCAGCCGTCAGCCGACGAACTCCAGCGCCTTGACCTCGGGGATCAGCCCGGCGGCGTGGCCGCGGGCCAGCAGCTCGCGGATGGCCGCGCGTCCCGGCTCGCCGTAGTCCAGGGTCCAGTCGTTGACGTACATCCCCACGAATTCGTCGGCCAGCTCGGTGCCCATGTCCCGGGCCCAGCCCAGGGCGTAGTCCAGGGCCGCCGCGCGGTGCTCCAGCGAATAGCGGATGGACGCGGTGAGGATGTCGCTGATGGTCTTCATGTGCGCCCCGTGGCGCTTGTGGATGGCGTTGCCGCCCAGGGGCAACGGCCAGTCCCGGCGGCCGGTGGTCTCCCACCACCAGCGGCCCAGGTTCAGGCACTCCACCAGGCCGGACTGCCGGTAGGTCAGCTGGCCCTCGTGGATGATCAGCCCGGCGGGGAACTCGCCCGCCGCCACCCTCACGATGATCTCGTCGAAGGGGACCACGACCGCGCGGAAATCGCCGATCGCCAGCCGCAGTTCGAGATAGGCCGAGGTCATCAGGCCCGGCACCGCGATCTCCAGGCCCGCCAGGTCGGCCGGGGCGATCGCCTCCGGCGCCACCACCATCGGCCCGTAGCCGAAACCCATGCTCGCGCCCGCCGGCAGCAGCGCATACTTGTCCAGGACATAGGCGTAGGCGTGGATGCTGATGGCGGTGATGTCCAGCTCGCCGCGGGTGGCCCGCTCGTTCAGGGTCTGGATGTCCTGCAGCACGTGCCTGAAGCGGTACGGTCCGGTGTCCAGCTTGTCCCGGGCCAGGCCGTAGAACATGAAGGCATCGTCGGGGTCGGGGCTGTGGCCCAGGCTGAGTTCGATGGTCCCGGACATGGGTCCTCCTCGGTGGCCGGCCCGGGGCGCGGCCGCACGGGCGACAGGTGGCGGCTTCGGGCCGAATCTAACCGCGGCGGCGCCGCAGCACCAGCACCAGCAGGATCACGCCCACGACCACCAGGAGGGGCAGGGGCAGGCTGCCGCCCTTGCCGTTGGCGGCGGGCGCCTCGGCCGCGGCCTCCGGGGCCGGCTCGGCGAACAGATCCTCGGCCGGTCCGGGCTGCGCCCCGCCCGCGCCCAGGCGCACGGTCAGGGTGCGCCCCGCCTCCAGGGCCGGGCCCTTGAAACGCTTGTGGCCGGTCGGGGCCCCGTCCGGGTCCGGTTCCAACTCCAGGGCGGCCACCTCGGTCCAGTCCGGGGCCACCAGCAGGCTCCAGGCGTCGATGGGGCGGTCCGAGCCGATGCCCACCTCGACGCCTTCGCGCCAGGGCAACACGCCGGAGAGGCGGATGCGGTTCAGGCCCGAGACCAGGGGCACGCCCAGTTCCAGGCGGCCGTCCGTGCGGACGGCGCGCACCGGGGTGGGGTCGAGGGCGCGGTGGTACTCGGCCGCGACGTCCGTCAGCTCGGTCGGCAGGTCCAGGCCGAAGCTGCCCGGGCTGCCCACCACCGTCGCCTGGGGCCGGGTGTCGTTCAGCACCTGCAGCATCAGCTCCACGTGCAGCAGGGACTCCTGGCGCCGCAGCACGGCGGTCAGCCCGGAAATGCGCACCCCCGTCCGGTCGGTGGTGGTGTCGAACACGTGCAGCGTCTGCACCGCCGTGGCCAGGTCGTGGCCCTTGCGGCTGAAGTGGTAGGGCACCCCCTCCTTCCAGAGGGTGACCACGTAGTTGCCGATGTCCTTCAAGGGCACCGCCGCAGCCAGCACCGACGAACCCTCGGGCGCGATGTCCAGCACGATGTCGTGGCGTTCGGAGATGTACTCGACCGTCAACCGGTCCGCGCTGCCGGGCTGCCCGGTCGTCGCGTTGACGAGCTCGAAGCGCACGTCGGCGGGTTCGCCCATGGCGATCTGGGCATGGGCCTTGCTGCCTGCGAGGTCGGCGCCGGCGACGCCGGACAGGAGGGCGGCCGCGCCGAGCAGGCGGGCCGCGGCACGGGGGATTCGGAACGGCCTGGGCATGGGTCCTCCCTCGACAAGGGCGGCGCGGCGGCGGCAAGCGCAGAGCTCGGCTTGAGTTGGCAGCGCACTTCGGGTAGATTCCGACAGAGTACAGGCAACTTCCCTGCCAGATCAACCGATGGGTTGATCCGGCGGAAAGGATCCGGATGCACGCGCAGCGCCCCGCCGCGGCGGGAACCCGTCGGGTACGGTCGGCCCTGGCGGTCGGCGCCCTCCTCGTCCTCGTGGTTTGCCCGGTCCGGGCCGCGTCCCCGGGCGTCTGGGAGTCCTGGAAGTCCGAGACCTTCAGCCTGGGGCCCCGCGAGTCCCTGCAGGTGCGGGTGGGCTTCGCCGACCTGCCGGTGCGGGCGTGGCGCCTGGTGGTGGACGGGGGCGAGCACAACCTGGACCTGACGGTCCTGCGGGTCCGCGGCGAGGTCCTGCTCTACGCCCGGAACGACGAGACCCTGCACGAGGTGGACATCCCCTGGGGCCGCGGCGAGGAGGTCATCGCCGTGGTCACCAACCGGGAGCACCCGGGCGCCTGCGTGGTCAACCTGATGGGGCCGCCCCGGGACCAGGCGCAGGCGGCCTACAGCTACCTCGTCAACCGCGCCCTGGAAGCCTACGCCGGGGGCCGCCGCCTGGAGGCCGAGGAGCTGTGCCGCAAGGCCCTGGACGCCGACCCGCGCGACGCCGAGGCCATGGTGCTGACCGCCGGCTTCCGCCGCGACCGCGGCTTCTACGACCAGGCGGCCGCGCTGGTGGACGCGGCCCTGGGCGGCGACCTGGCGCCGGAGATGCGCACCCTGGCTGCGGACATGCGGGCCGAGCTGCTGACCCTGCGCGCGCCGCTGCCGGTGCCCCTGCGCGACGGCGTGCTCGCGGCCGAGACGGACTTGGCCAAGGGCCGGCCCGGGCCCGCGCTGCAGACCGTGGACCGGCTGCTGGCGGGCGGCCTGGACCTAGGCGCCCCGGTCAAGAGCCGCCTGCAGCTGCTGCGGGGGCGCGCGCTGGCCGATCTCGGCCGCGGCTTCGAGGCCCTGGACGCCTACACCACGGCGCTGCAGCTGAACCGCAGCCGCGCCGACGAGGCCGTCATCTACCATTACATGGGGCGCCTGTACCTGGGCATGGAGAACCTGCTGCAGGCCCAGGGCGCCTACACGATGGCCCTGCAGATCGGCCTGCCCAGCGGCCTGGACCTGCAGACCCGCGAGGACCTCAAGCGGATCGAGCAGGCCCTGCAGAAGCAGCGCTGATCGCGCGCGACCGAACGGAGAACCGTGCTGATCCGCACCGACTGCCTCCATTTCCGCGGCCACGTGCCCTGCGTGCCCCACAAGCGCGAAGGGGTGCACTGCGACGGCTGCGGCCACTACCGGCGCCGGATGGGGCGCATCCTGCTGATCAAGCTGGGCGCCGCGGGCGACGTGCTGCGCACCACGCCGCTGCTGGCGCCCCTGCGCCGCGATTATCCCGACCACACCCTGACCTGGGTCACCGATTTCCCGGACCTGCTGCCCCGGGCGGTGGACGACGCCGTGCGCCTGGACGCCCGCACCCTGCCCTGGCTGCAGCAGACGCGCTTCGACCTGGCGATCAACCTGGACAAGGACCGGGAGGCCTGCGCGCTGCTGAAGGCGGTCAACGCCGACCGCAAGGTCGGCTTCACCCTGGACGACGACGGGCTGTGCGCCCCGGTCATGGGGGCGGTGGACCCGGCCCAGGCCGAGGCGGCGCGGGCCAAGTTCACCACCGGCCTGTTCGACGACGTGAACCGGGCCTGCACCCTCAGCTACCCCCAGGAGATCTTCGCCATCTGCGGCTACGCGTTCGCGGGCGAGCCCTACCTGCTGGACCGGCCCGAGCCGGCGCCGGAGTTCGCGTTGCCGCGGGGGCGGGCCACCGTGGGCCTGAACACCGGCTGCGGCGGGCGCTGGACCAGCCGCCTGTGGCCTGAGGAGCGCTGGGCGCAGCTGGCCCACGGCCTCAAGGACGCGGGCCTGGCCGTGGTGCTGCTGGGCGGTCCGGACGAGGACGAGCGCAACCGCCGCATCGCCATGGCCAGCGGGGCCCACTACCCGGGGCACTTCCCCCTGCGCACCTTCATCGGCCTGGTGGACCGCTGCGACGTGGTGGTCACGGCCGTGACCATGGCCATGCACCTGGCGATCGGCCTGGGCAAGCGGCTGGTGCTGCTGAACAACATCTTCAACCCCCATGAGTTCGAACTCTACGGGCGCGGGGAGATCCTCGCCCCCGACCAGGCCTGCACCTGCTTCTTCCAGCCCCGCTGCACCAACCCCAGCTTCTGCCTGGAGACCCTCGGGGTCGATCAGGTGGCGGCGGCGGTGGCCCGGCAGCTGGAGGCCCGGTGAAGCTGGCGTTCCTGGGGCCGGCCCCGCCCCTGCGCGGGGGCATCGTCACCTACCTCGGCATGCTGGCCCGGGTGCTGCGCGACCGGGGGCACGAGGTCTTCTGGGCCTCGTTCCGCCGCCAGTACCCCCGGTTCCTGTTCCCGGGCTCGACGCAGGAGGGGGAGACGGCCGCCTGGCTGGACCACCCCAACCGGCCGCGCTTCGTGCCCTGGTCGCCGTGGAGCTGGTGGCGCACGGCGCGGGACCTGCAGCAGGCAGCGCCGCAGGCGGTGGTGATCAAGTACTGGATCCCCTTCTTCGCGCCCGGCTTCCTCGGCGTGGCCTGGCTGCTGCGGCGGCGCACCGGGATCCGCGTGGTCTACCTCCTGGACAACGTCATCCCCCACGAGCGGTACCCCTTCGGGCTGCTGTTGACGCGCCTGGCGCTGCGCCAGGGCCACGGGTTCATCGCCCAGAGCGATCAGGTGCGGCGCGACCTGCTGCAGGTGCTGCCGGACGTGCCGCAGGCGCGCATCGTCACCACGCCCCACCCCGTGTACGACTTCGGCGAGCCGGGCCGGCCGCGGAAGTCGCGGGCCGAGGCGCGGGCGGCCCTGGGCCTGCCCGGCGGCGTGCGGCTGGCGCTGTTCTTCGGTTTCATCAAGCCCTACAAGGGCGTCGTGCACCTGATCGACGCGGCGGGGGCCCTGCGTCGGGAGTTCGGCGACGGGCTGCGGGTGCTGATCGTCGGCGACGTCTACGGGCAGAAGCAGCCCTATCTGGACCGGATCGCGGCCTCGGGCGCGGCGGACATCATCGACCTGGTGGACGGTTTCGTGCCCGACGCGGTGGTCGAGGACTACTTCCTGGCGGCGGACCTGGCGGTCCTGCCCTACGTTTCCGCTACCCAGAGCGGCATCGTGCAGATCGCCTACAACTACGACCTGCCGGTGGTGACCACGGCAGTGGGCGGGCTGCCCGAGGTGGTGATCGACGGCGAGACCGGTTTCGTGGTGCCGCCCGCGGATCCGGATGCCCTGGCGGACGCCGTGATCCGCTTCTTCCGGGAGGACCGCGCCGCGGCCTTCGCCGCCGGCGTCGCCCGCCAGCAGCACAAGTATTCCTGGGATCGCATGGCCGAGGCGGTCGAACGCCTGGCCGCGGAGCGGACGCCGTGAACAAACGCGCCTACAGCCTGGACGAGCTGCTGCAGGGCCTGGCCGCGGGCCGGGTCGTGCCCGTGGACGAGGAGGACTGGGCCGCCTGGGCCGCCGGGTTCACGGTGGTGGCCACCGTCGGCTCCACCCTGGGCGGCGACAAGCGCATCGTGCGCTGGCCGGTCCCCGGCTCGCGGCGCCGGGGCTGGGGGCTGGTGGAGGAGCCGGAGCCGGGCCTGCTGGCGGTGCGGCCGGTGCGCGACGCGCGGGAGGCCCGCGCCCTGATCGCCGAGCGCCTGGCCGCCTACGAGCGGATGTGGGACGGCTGAGGCGGCTGCAAGGTGGACTACTGGAACTGACCGGAGGTCGGTGCGCGTGACCAGCAAGGCGACGGTAAGGACGGGGCTCGACCGGCTGGTGGCCGAGGGTTTCGCGCGGCTGCGCGGGCAGCGCGTGGGCATGGTGGTGCACCCCGCCAGCCGGGACGCGCGCCTCAAGCGCGGCTGGTGCCTGGCCCACGCCTCGGCCCTGGCCGACGTGCGCGCCCTCTTCGGCCCGCAGCACGGGTTCCTGGGCCAGACCCAGGACAACATGATCGAGTGGGAAGGGTTCACCGACCGCACCACCGGCCTGCCCGTGCATTCGCTCTACGGCGCGGTGCGCAAGCCGACGGCGGCCATGCTGGCGGACCTGGACACCCTGGTGGTGGACCTGCAGGACGTGGGGGCCCGCTACTACACCTTCATCTGGACCCTCTACCTGTGCCTGGAAGCCTGCGCCGAGCAGGGCAAGCGCGCCGTGGTCCTGGACCGGCCCAATCCCCTGGGGGGCGAACTCCTCGAGGGCCCGGTGCTGGACCCGGCGTACGCCTCCTTCGTGGGGCTCGCGCCCATCCCGGTGCGGCATGGACTGACCAGCGGCGAGTTGGCCCTCCTGTTCCAAAGGTGGCAGGGCTGGGACCTGGACCTGGAAGTGGTCTGGATGGAGGGCTGGCGGCGGTCCATGGATTTCGAGGCCACGGGCCTGCCCTGGGTGCTGCCATCGCCCAACATGCCGACGCCCGAGACCGCGTACGTCTACCCGGGCGGCTGCCTGCTCGAAGGCACAAACGTCTCCGAGGGCCGGGGCACCACGCGCCCGTTCGAGATCTTCGGCGCGCCCTGGATCGACCCCGACACCCTGGTGGGGCTGCTGCGCGACTGGGGCCTGCCGGGGGTCATCTGGCGGCCGCTGGTCTTCGAGCCCACCTTCCACAAGTTCGCCGGGCAGCCCTGCGGCGGCGTGCAGGTGCACGTCACCGACCGCCGGGCCTTCCGCCCCGTGCTGACCTACACGGCGGCCATCGCGGCGATGCGCGAGCTGTGGCCGGGCCGCTTCGCCTGGCGGGAGCCTCCATATGAATACGAGACCGTGAAGCTGCCCATCGACATCCTCGCAGGCGGCACCCAATGGCGGCGGCTGCTCGAGGCGGGGCAGCGGCCCCCGGCCCTGCACGCGGTGTGGGCCCAGCAGTGCGAAGCCTTCGCCGAGGCGACCGTCGGATTCCGCCACTATGACTGACCGGGACGCGCTGCGGGGGATGATCCTTGCCGCGGGCTACGGCACGCGACTGGCGCCGTTGAGCGACCACCTGCCCAAGCCGCTGCTGCCGGTGCCGGGCGGCACCGTGCTGGACCGGGCGATCGCGGCCCTCGGCACCGCCGGCGTGGAACGCATCGCCGTCAACACCCACCACCTGGGCGACCTGGTGGCGGCCCACCTGCACGGGCGGCCGGACGCGGCGCGCTTCACCGTCCTTCGCGAGGCGCAGATCCTGGGCACGGGCGGGGCGCTGGCCAACGCCCGCGCCTTCCTGGCCGCTGCCGAGGTCTTCCTGCTGCACAACGGCGACGTGCTGGCGGACCTGGACCTGGCCGCGCTGCTGGCCGACCACCGCACGAGCGGCGCCCTGGCCACCCTCGTGCTGGTCGATTGGCCCCCGGTCAACTCGGTGCGGCTGGGACCGGACGGGGCGGTGCTGGCGGTGGCCGACCGGCCGGCACCGGCGCCCGCGGGCCGTGCCCTGACCTACGCCGGGGTGGGCGCCTTCAGGGCGGAGTTCCTGGCCGATATCGGGCCCGGGTTCTCCAGCCTGGTCGATCCGCTGGTGCGGTCGCTGGCCGCCCGTCCGGGCTCGGTGCGGGGGTGGGTGCCCGCGGCCCCCCGCTGGAGCGACCTGGGCACCCTCTCCCGCTGGCTGGACGCCGTCGCGGGCGCGGGCCCCCTGGACGGGGGTGCCGGGCGCCTGGAGCCCATCACCTGCCACGGCTCGGACCGCCGCTTCTGGCGCGTGGCCGCGCCCGGCTGGTCGGCCGTCGCCATGCGCAGCGGACCCGACGACGGGGAGTTCACGCGGGGGGTGGCCATCATGCGCTTCCTGCACGACGCCGGCCTCGGCGCGGCGGCGCCGCTGGCGGTCTACCCGCAGGACCACACCCTCCTGGCGGAGGACGTGGGCCCCGCGTCGCTGGACACCGCGGCCGCCGGTCCACAAAGGGACCAGGCCTACCGGGCGGTCGTCGACCACCTGCTGAAGCTGCAGGCGGCCACCGACCTGGCCCGGGACGCGTGCCCGGCCGCCGTCGACCGGACCCTCGACCGGGGCGTCCTGGCCTGGGAGACGGGCTACTTCCGCAGCCGCTTCCTGGCGGGCCACGCGGGCCTGGACGACGCCGAACTGCAGCCGCTGGACTCGGAGTTCGCGGCGCTGAACGCCACGGTGGCCGCCCAGCCGACGGTGCTGATCCACCGCGATTTCCAGTCCGGCAACATCCTGCTGCAGGACGGGCGGGTGCGGCTGGTGGACGTGCAGGGCCTGCGCCTGGGCCCAGTGGGCTACGACGCGGCCTCGCTGCTGTGGGATCCGTACGTGGACCTGCCGGCGGACCTGCGGGACGGCCTGCTGGACCGTTTCGCGCGGGGCGCGGCCGCCGCCCGGGGCGGGGACGCGGAACAGGTCGCGGCCTGGGTGCTGGCCGCCGGCCTGCAGCGGCTGATGCAGGCCCTGGGGGCCTACGGGTTCCTGGGGCACGTCAAGGGCAAGACCGCGTACCTCGCGCACATCCCCCGGGGCCTGGCCAACCTGCGCGACCTGCTGCACCGCAACGCGGCGGCGGACGGCCCCCGGCTGCCGGCGCTCTCGGCGCTCTTGGCCCGCCTGCCCGACGCCCCGTAGCGGCCTGCGGCCGGTACGCTTATGGTATCGGCCATGCGCCCTGCGAACCTGATCCGCACCGTCACCTGCCTCGTCCTGCCGCTCCTTCTGGCCGCCTGCGGCAAGGGCCAGGACGAGCGCGCCGAGCCCGCGCCGCCGCCCTCCGCTGCGGCGGCCGTCGCGGTAGAAGCGCGGCTGGCCGGGCCTGACCCCGCCACCGTGACCGTGGCCTGGACCTTCGACCTGGCCGACGGTTGGCACCTGTACTGGCACGGCCTGAACGATTCGGGCTATCCGCCCTCGGTGCACCTGGACCTGCCGGTCGGCTGGCGGGCCGGACCCCTGCGCTGGCCGGTGCCGGAGCGCTACCTCATGGCCGGCGGCATCCTGGATCACGTCTACCACCGGCAGCTGGTGCTGCTGCAGGACCTGCAGCCGCCCCAGGGCGCCCGGCCGGCGGCGGCGACCGCGATCGGGGCTACGGTGCGCTGGCTGGCCTGCCGGCAGGCATGCGTGCCGGGGCAGGCCGCCCTGACCCTGACGATCCCCGGCGGGGGCACCGCCCTGCCCGCGGTGGTCGCGGACCTGCCGCCGTTCCCGGCGCCGTTGCCCGCCGCGGCGGTCGCGGCCGCCTGGCGCGCCGACACCCTGGTGATCACCGCCCCGGGCGCGGCCGCCTTGCGCTTCTTCCCGGACGCCGACAGCGGACCCTACCTC
>JACZKN010000060.1 GCA_014859985.1 Candidatus Krumholzibacteriia bacterium
GCCCTGCGCCGGGCCGCGACGACTCGGCGCCCAGGTCCAGCAGGTCGGCGCCCTCGGCGGCCAGGCGCAGGGCCGCCGTGACGGCCTGTTCGGCTCCCGCGGCCCGCGAACCCGCCCAGAAGCTGTCCACCGTCAGGTTGACGATCCCCATGACCAGGGGGCGGCCCGCCGGCCGCACCTGCACCCGGCCCAGGTCCCAGCCCGGCGCGACGAAGGGGGCCTCGTGGCCCCCCCCGGGTCGGGCCGAGGCAGGGTTCACGCCCCGTCCCTGCCGCCGTCGCCGTCGGCGTCCCCGTCCGCGGGCTCCGGCGGCGGGGACGCCGGCTCCTCGCCGGTGGAGTGGTCCACGCTGAGCTTGGTCACCGGCAGCGGCTTGCCCTCCATCAGCAGCTTGAACTCCTCGCCGTCGAGGCTCTCGCGCTCGAGCAGGGCCGCGGTCACCACCTCCACCGCCTCGCGGTTGCGTTCGAGGATGCCGCGGGCGCGTTCGAGCTGCTCGGCGACGATGCGGCTGATCTCGGCGTCGATGTCCTGCAGCGTCTTCTCGCTGTGGGCGGTGTGGCGCGCGTAGTCCCGGCCCAGGAAGATCTGCTCGGAACCCTCCTCGTAGGAGATGGGCCCCATCTTGGCGCTCATGCCCAGCTGGGTGACCATCGCGCGGGCGATGCTGGTGACCATGCGGATGTCGGCGAAGGCGCCCGAGCCGATCTTGCCCAGGAAGATCTCCTCGGCCACCCGCCCGCCCAGGGCGACGCAGATCTTGTCCAGGAATTTGTGCTCGTCGACGGTGTACTGGTCCTCCACCGGCAGCATGTGGGTCAGGCCCAGGGCCTGGCCGCGCGGGATGATGGTGACCTTGTGCACCGGGTCGGACTCGGAGCAGTTGTAGGCCACGACCGCATGGCCGGCCTCGTGGTAGGCGGTCTCCCGCTTGACCTTGTCGGTGAAGACGCGGCTGCGGCGCTCGGGCCCCAGCATGACCTTCTCCTTGGCGTCCTCGAAGTCGGCCATGGTCACGAAGTCGTGGTTCTTGCGGGCGGCCAGCAGGGCGGCCTCGTTGACCAGGTTCTCCAGGTCGGCGCCCGCCATGCCCGGGGTGCCGGCGGCGATGCGCTGGGCCGAGACCTCCGGGGCCACGCGCACCTTCTTCATGTGCACCTTGAGGATGGCCTCGCGCCCGCTGATGTCGGGCATGTCGACGACGATCTGGCGGTCGAAGCGGCCCGGACGCAGCAGCGCCGGATCCAGCACGTCGGGGCGGTTGGTGGCGGCCAGCAGGATCACGCCCTCGTTGGACTCGAAGCCGTCCATCTCCACCAGCAGCTGGTTCAGGGTCTGCTCGCGTTCGTCGTGGCCGCCGCCCAGGCCGGCGCCGCGGTGGCGGCCGACGGCGTCGATCTCGTCGATGAAGATGATGCAGGGCGCGTTCTTCTTGCCCTGGTCGAAGAGGTCGCGCACGCGGCTGGCGCCCACGCCCACGAACATCTCCACGAAGTCCGAGCCGCTCATGCTGAAGAAGGGCACGCCGGCCTCGCCGGCGACGGCGCGGGCCAGCAGGGTCTTGCCCGTGCCGGGGGAGCCCACCAGCAGGGCGCCCTTGGGGATGCGGCCGCCCAGGCGCTGGAACTTCTGGGGCGCGCGCAGGAAGTCGATGATCTCCTGCAGCTCGTACTTGGCCTCGTCGCAGCCGGCCACGTTCTCGAACGTGATCTCGGGCTTGTCCATGTTGAACATCTTGGCCTTGGACTTGCCGAAGCTGAAGGCCTTGTTGCCGCCGCCCTGCATCTGGCGCAGGAAGAACAGCCACAGCACCAGGATCAGCAGGAAGGGCAGGTAGTAGGTCAGGAAATGGGCCCACCAGTTGGTGCGCTGGGGCTCGCCGATCAGCGTGGCCTCGGGATTGTACTCCGTGATGTACTCGTGGAACTTCGGCATCTCGTCGAGCAGGTACACCGCGAAGCGGTCGACCTCCTTGAGGGTGCCGTCCAGGACCGTCATGGTCGTCTTCTCGTTCAGCTCGCCGCGGACGTTCTGGTCCGTGCGCGTGATCGAGCGGATGTTCCCCCGCTGCACCTGTTCGTCGAAGGCGCTGAAGGTGATCTCCTCTACGGTCGACCGGTCGATGTACATCATCTGGTAGACCAGGAAGACCAGGAAGACGAGCAGGATCCAGAAGCCCGCGGTCTTGCCGGGGATCTGGGGCGGTTTCATGCCGGGACCGCGCGGTGGACGGTTGTCCGGCCCCTGGCCGCGGGGGGGATTGGGAGTCATCAGGCGTAGTTCCCTCGGTAGCGGTGGACAGTCATTCGGTGGACGTACGCTTCGGCTGTCCTTGCGGACGACCGGATCACCGGCGGCGGGCGACCGTCAAGGTAACCGTCGGTCCGGTCCCTTGCAACAAACGGGTCCGCTCGGCGCGGGCCAGGCCCACGACCCAGAGGATGCCCTCGTCGTCCTCCACCACCAGCACGCCTTCGCGGGCCGTTGCCGGCAGCCGGCGTTCGCGAAAAAGATCGCTCAATTTCTTCGAGCCGTCGAGGCCGAATGCAGCGATGCGGTCGCCGCGGCGCCAGTTGCGCACCCGCAGGTTGCCCCGCAGCGCGCCGGCCGGGCAGGTCAGGGACCAGGCGGTTTCGTCGTCGGGGTCGCCGTGGCCGGGGTCGGCGGCCGGCGCATCCGCCGGCTCGCGCCGCACCAGGATGCGGTAATCGTCGGCCCGCCGCAGGTCCGGCGGGCCGCTGCCGAGGCGCAGCAGCGCGAACTGGCGCGTCAGGCGGCGTCCCCCGGGCAGGTCGACGCCCGCACCCGATCGGCCGTCGGTCGCCAGGGCCAGGGCCGCTTCCAGATGGGCGCGCTCCAGGCCCAGGCCGGGCTCCCTGTCCGGGTCGTCCGGCCC
>JACZKN010000501.1 GCA_014859985.1 Candidatus Krumholzibacteriia bacterium
GGGCGGCGACGTCCGGCGGCCCGGCGACCAGGGCCGCCAGCAGGACGACCGCAGCCGTCCCCGCCGGCGTCTTCATTCCCGAGCCGGGCGGGGCGCGACGACGGCGCTGCGGGCCAAGGTGTCGCCCTCGGCGATCCGCAGCAGCTGGCAATAGGCGGCGACGGCCCGGGGATCCCCGGCGCCGAACTCGAGGCGAGTCCCCGTCGCCACGGCGTGGCCGATCTCGGCCATCACCTTGTCGTAGAAGACGATGACCACCTCCTCGGCCGCCGGATCGGCCGCCCAGGAAACCGTCAGGCCGGCGGCGCCGCGCACGGCCACCAGTCCGGTAGTCGGATCCTCCCCGCGCAGGACGCCGCCCGCCGCGGGCAGGTCCCCACCGCCCAGGCGGCCCAGATCCCCCGTCAGCAGCAGCACCGCAGCCGCGGCCAGGGCCACGGCGGCCGTGGCCCAGATCGGGCGCGGCCATTCGACCCGCCACCAGGGACGGCGCCCGTGCCGGCGGTCGGTGAAAGCCTCGGCCATGCGGCCCTGCAGGTCGCGGTCGGCGGTCGAAAATTCCACATCCACCGCGTCGGGGGTTTCCATGAACTCGTAATAGGCCAGGGCCAGGCTGCGGCAGCGGGGGCAGCGGTCCAGGTGGCGGCGGCCGGGGTCGCCCTCGGGCAGGTCGAGGGCCCTGGCGATCTCGCGGGGCTCGAAGCAGCGGGTCATCAGCCGGCACCTCCTTGTGATGCCTGACTACGCAGATCCAAGGCCGCACGCAACTTCCGGCGGGCGCGCTGCAGGACCGCGCGGGCGCCGGCGGCCTCGGTCAGGCCCAGGCGCCGGGTGATCACCTCCACCGGCAGGCCTTCCCAGCAACGGAGCATCAGGGCGTCCTGCTCCTGGCGGTCGAGGGTGTCCGCCACGAACTGCAGCATATCCCGGGCCGCCAGGCGCCGCTCCAGTTCCTCGTCCGGGCCGGGCGCCCCGTCGGCGATCAGTTCCAGGACCGCCTCCTCCGCCATGGGCACCCGGCGGCGGCGCAGCTCGCTGAGGCAGCGGTTGCGGGCGATCGTGAAGAGCCAGGCCCCGAAGCGGTCGTCCTCCTGGTACTGCGGCAGGCGGCGCCACGCGCTCAGCAGGACCTCCTGGGCCAGGTCGAGAGCCGCCTCCCGGTCTCCGACCGTCCGCCAGCACCAGGCCAGGACCCGGGGGCGGTAGCGGGCCAGCAGGCGCGACGCCGCCTGCCGCCCCGCTTCGCCCTGGGGATCCCGCTGGAACGCCGCCACCAGGGCGGCATCCGGATCGCCGCCGCCGCCGCCCGGAGGGTCGGCGGCCTGCCGGTACTCCCTCCAACCCATGGAACGCATCCCTCTGGTCATGATCACAGCACCATGCGAAGATTCCCGTCCGCGCAACCGGCACCTGTCCCGGTTATTCTAGCACATCCGGGGCGGACAGCGGCAAAGGACCGCCGCTGGCGGACGGCCTCCCGTGCGTTGGGTCGCCAGGAGACCGACGGTTCCCCCACCCCGCAGCGAAGAGGCAGCGATGAAGAAGTTCCTGGTCGTCCTGGCGTTGGTGGTGATCGCAGGCGCCGTGATCTGGCGCGTCCGTGACGGCAGGGGCGGCGACTCCGTCAACTACCGCTTCGTGGAGATCGCCAAGGGCGACCTGGCCGCGGTGGTGGCGTCCACGGGCACGCTGGAGCCGGTGACCACGGTGCAGGTCGGCACCCAGGTCAGCGGCATCATCCAGGAGGTGGCCGTGGACTTCAACGACCACGTCACCGCCGGCCAGGTGATCGCGCGGATCGACACCACCCTGATGGCCGCGAACGTGGCGTCGGCCCGCACCCAGGTGCAGCGCGGCGACGCCGACGTGCGCCACAGCGAGCGCGAGTTCGCGCGGCTGGGCGCACTGTTCGCCGAGAACATGATCAGCGAGGCCGATTACAACACCGCCCAGTACAACCTGGACGTGGCGCGGGCCAGCCTGGCCGCCGCGCGCATCGACCTGGACCGGGCCCGGCGCAACCTCGACTACGCCACCATCACCGCGCCCATCGACGGCATCGTGGTGCAGCGCACCGTGGACCCGGGGCAGACGGTGCAGGCCTCGTTCTCGGCCCCGGAGCTCTTCCAGATCGCCGGCGACCTGACCCTGATGCAGATCCTGGTCTCGGTGGACGAGAGCGACATCGGCCAGATCGTCGAGGGGCAGGCGGTGCGCTTCACCGTGCAGGCCTGGCCCGACGGCACCTTCGCCGGCGAGGTGCGCCAGGTGCGCCTGCAGTCGGTGATGCAGGAGAACGTGGTCAACTACATCGCCGTGGTCACGGTGGCGAACCCCGACGGCCGCCTGCTGCCGGGCATGACCGCGACGGTGGACTTCATCGTCGACCAGGCGACGGACGTCTTCTACGTGCCCAATGCCGCCCTGCGCTACCGCCCCGACCAGGCGGTGATGCAGGCCGCGCTCGAGCGCCGCCGCGCCGCGCGCCAGGACCGGCAGGCCTCCGGCCAGCAGGCCGAGGCCGGTGAGGGCCAGATGCCCGGCGGCGGGACGCCCGGCGCGGGCGGCACCCCGCCCGCCGACCGCGGCATGCTCTGGATCGTGGACCAGGACGGCCGCCTGGACGTGATCATGGTGCGCACCGGCATCAGCGACGGCACCAACACCGAGATCCGCGGACGCGACCTCGAGGCTGGCACCCGGGTGATCGCCGGCATCGCCAGCAGCAACGCGGCCCAGGCCGCCGGTTCGCCCTTCCAGCAGCAGCAGCGCCCGGCCGGCGGCCCCCCGCGGCCCGGCGGCTTCTAGGGGGCGGCCGTGGACCCGCGACCCGTCATCCGCATCGCCGGCGTGACCAAGACCTACGTGATGGGCGACAACGAGGTGCACGCCCTCGCCGGCATCGACCTCGTCGTCGGCCAGGGCGAGATGGTGGCGATCATGGGCGCCTCGGGCTCCGGCAAGTCCACGCTGATGAACGTGATCGGCTGCCTCGACACCCCCACGGCCGGGGTCTACGAACTGGACGGGGAACGGGTCGACAACCTGGACCGCAACCGCCTCGCGGACCTGCGCAACCGGCGCATCGGCTTCGTCTTCCAGGGTTTCAACCTGCTGGCCCGCACCAGCGCCCTGGAAAACGTCGAGCTGCCCCTGCTCTACGACCGCAGCGGCCGCCGCCGCGACCTGGTCGCCGCGGCCCGGGGCGCCCTGGCCCGGGTCGGCCTCGCGGACCGCGCCCACCACCTGCCGAACGAACTGTCCGGCGGGCAGCAGCAGCGGGTGGCCATCGCCCGCGCCCTGGTCACCGAGCCGGCCCTGCTGCTGGCCGACGAACCCACCGGCAACCTGGACACGCGCACCAGCATCGAGGTGCTGGCCCTGTTCCAGGAGCTCAACGCCCACGGGCTGACCGTGGTGATGGTCACCCATGAGCACGACATCGCCCGCTACGCCAGGCGGCACGTGGAACTGCGCGACGGGCTGGTCACCGTCGACCGGACGATACCCGACCGCGGCGACGCGGCGGCCGACCTGGCCGCCTTCGACCTCAGGCACGGAGGTGCGGCATGAGGCCGGACAAGCTGATCCGCATCGCCCTGCGCAGCATCGCCCGCACGAAGATGCGCAGCACGCTAACCGCCCTGGGCATCATCATCGGCGTGGGCGCGGTGATCGTGATGGTCGCGATCGGCCACGGCGCCAAGTCGCGCATCGAACAGAGCATCCGCAACCTGGGCACCAACATGGTGGTGATCACGCCGGGCGCGGCCACCACCGGCGGCGTCAGCCAGGGCGCGGGCAGCTTCAACCGCCTGACCGTCGAGGACGCCGAGAAGCTGAAACGCGAGGCGATGCTCCTGGCGGAGGTCACGCCCGTGGTGATGACCTTCTCCCGGGTGCGCGGCGCCGGCAACAACTGGCGGACGCCCATCTACGGCGTCGATGTGAGCTACCGCAGCATCCGCGACTGGAACGTGGACGCCGGCCAGTTCTTCGATGCGGCCGACGTGCGCAGCCGCCGCAAGGTCTGCCTGCTGGGCGCCACGGTGGCCGAGGCCCTCTTTCCCGGCCAGGACGCCGTGGGCCAGGAGGTGATCGTGCGCGGGGTGCCGTTCAAGGTCATCGGCGTGCTGGCGAGGAAGGGCCAGACCGCCGACGGCAGCGACCAGGACGACCTGGTGGCCGCTCCCTACACCACCATCCGCGAGCGGCTGGACGGGCGCAACTTCATCGCCCAGATCCTGGGCTCGGCGTGGGCCCCCGCCGACGTGGGCGCCGCCATGGAGGAGGCCAAGGCGATCATGCGCGAGAGCCACGGCCTGGGCGAGTGGGAGGCCGACGACTTCACCGTGCGCAACCAGGCCGACATCGCCGACGCGGCCACCGGCACCACCGAGGTGATGACCATCCTGCTGGCGGCCATCGCGGGTATCTCCCTGCTGGTGGGCGGCATCGGCATCATGAACATCATGCTGGTGTCGGTGACCGAGCGCACGCGGGAGATCGGCATCCGCATGGCCATCGGCGCCCGGCCCGGCGACGTGCTGGCCCAGTTCCTGGTCGAGGCGGTGGTGCTGTCCCTGCTGGGCGGCGCCCTGGGCGTGGGCCTGGGCTACGCCGGCAGCTGGCTGGTGGGCGAACTGACCGGCTGGCCCACGCGGATCGACGCCATGACGGTGGGCGTGGCCCTGGGCTTCTCCGCCGGGGTGGGCGTGTTCTTCGGCTTCTGGCCCGCGCGCAAGGCGGCCGCCCTGAGCCCCATCGACGCGCTGAGGTACGAGTGACGGCCGGTTGACGCGGCGCCCGGCGTGGACGATCCTGAGAGCCGGACTTCAACCGGAGGATCCCCCATGACCGTGCGCCGCTTCGCGCTCTGCCTGCTTCCCTGCTTCGCCATCGTTGCCGGCTGCGGCGACCGCATCATCGACGGCCAGGCCGCCGGCGAACGCTCCGTCCAGGGCGCGGAAGACCTGCTGGCCATGCCCCTGACCGCCGCAGAACGGACCATGATGCTCGAGGATCTGGGCGAGAGCCGCGCCGCCTACCTGGACCTGCGGGCCCACCTGGTGGAGAACGCCGTGGCCCCGGCGGTGCGCTTCGACCCGCTCATGGGCCTGGACGCGCGCGCCCTGGCTGCGACCCTGGACCGGGGCCCGTCGGTGTGGAGCGAGCCGGCCGCCGTCGCCCGGCCGGCGGACCTGGAATCCCTGGCCTGGGCCCCGATCGGCGAGCTGTCGGCGCTGGTGCGCACCCGCCAGGTGAGCTGCGTGGAGCTGGCCGAGCTGTTCCTGGACCGCCTGCGCCGCCACGACCCGCAGCTGCACTGCGTGGTCACCCTGACCACCGAACGCGCCCTGGCCCGTGCCCGCGAACTGGACGCCATGCTGGACCGGGACCAATGGCTGGGCCCCCTGCACGGCATCCCCTACGGCGCCAAGGACCTGCTGGCTGTCGCCGGCTACCCCACCACCTGGGGCGCGGTGCCCTACCGGGACCAGGTGATCGACCAGACCGCGACCGTCGTAACGAAGCTGGACGCCGCCGGCGCGGTGCTGGTCGCGAAGCTGACCCTGGGCGCCCTGGCCTGGGGCGACGTCTGGTTCGGGGGCATCACCCGCAACCCCTGGAACATCGAGCAGGGTTCCAGCGGCTCGTCGGCGGGGGCCGCCTCGGCCACGGCGGCGGGGCTGGTGCCGTTCGCCATCGGCACCGAGACCTGGGGCAGCATCGTCTCGCCCAGCACCCGCTGCGGGGTGACCGGCCTGCGCCCCACCTACGGCCGGGTCAGCCGCGCCGGGGCCATGGCCCTGAGCTGGAGCATGGACAAGATCGGGCCCATCGCCCGCTCGGTGGAGGACTGCGCCGTGGTGTTCGACGCCATCCGCGGCGCCGACCCGGCCGATGCGAGCACGGTGGGCCTGCCGTTCTCGTACCGCCCGGGCTTCGATCCGGCGGCCGTGCGGGTGGGCTACCTGCAGGAGGCGTTCGGCGAAGGCGGCCCCGACTCGGCCCTGTGCGCCGCGGCGCTCGAGGAGCTGCGCGGCCTGGGCGTCGACCTGATCCCCGTGAACTTCGACCTCGCGACCCTGGGCATCGACCCCTACAGCCTGTCCTTCATCCTCTCGGCCGAGGCCGGCGCCGCCTTCCAGGAGCTGGTGCTCAGCGGCCGGGACGACCTGCTGGTGCGCCAGGAACGCAACGCCTGGCCCAACGTGTTCCGCGCCGCCCAGTTCATCCCCGCGGTGGAGTACATCCAGGCCAACCGCCAGCGCACGCTGCTGATGCAGATGATGGCCGACCTGTTCACCCGAGTGGATGTGTACGTGACGCCGTCGTTCGGCGGGGCGGGACTGCTGGTGACCAACCTGACGGGGCATCCGCAGGTGGTGGTGCCGAACGGGTTCACGGCCGAGAACGCACCGCACTCCCTGAGCTTCGTGGGCCGGCTGCACGACGAGGCGACGGTGCTGGCCCTGGCGAAGTTCTACCAGGACGCCACGGGCTGGCATCTGCGGCGGCCGCCGGGGTTCTAGTCGCCTAGAGGGGCCCCGGATCGGCCGGCGCGCGGCGCCCGCCGGTCGCCGCCCAGGCGCCGTAGAGCACCAGCAGCACCAGCGCCCCGAGCACGACCACCGCGCCTTCGGCGTGCCACGCGCTCCAGTCCGAGGCCCGGGCGTTCCAGCACAGCATCTGGACGAGCTTGTTCACGACGAAGCCCAGCGCGCCCCAGCGCAGCAGGACCGCAAGTTCCAGCGCCGTGGCCACGACCGCCAGCCACAGGGTGTTCGCCTGCAGCGAGCCGCTGATCAGCACCCACACCACCAGCGTGAGCGCCAGGGCCGGCAGGCGGCGCCGCACGAGCGAGCGCACCACCACGAGCGCCGCCACGTGCACCGCGGCGAACACGATCAGCGGCGCCAGGTCCAGGACCGTGGCCAGGCCCACGCGCTGGCCGTTCAGCAGGTCCAGGACCGCCGCCAGGGGCGGCGGCGGCATCCCGTCCGCCAGCCCACGCAGCAGCCAGGTCACCGGCGTCCGCAGGGCGAAGACCGTCGTCCCCGCCAGCACCCCGACCAGCACCGACTGGCCGATCACCGGGTCCAGCCAGCGCACGCGGGGCCGGCTGAGCAGCCGGCTCGAGGCCACGAACATGGTGGGCCACACCTTGCGCCCCACCGGCTCGGCCGCGCCGTACAGGCCCCAGCCCACGACGGCCATGAAGGTGGCCCCGATCAGCACCGGCCAGATCTCGCCCGGGGCATCGCGCGTGGCCAGGGCGTGGGAACGCAGCGCCGTGGCCACGAAGTATAGCGCGAACAGCGCGGCCGCGAAGCGGACGGCGCCGCGCCGGTCGGCGCGGCCCTGGCCCAGGTTGCCGCGCAACATGCGCACGGCGAAGAGCACGAGCACCAGGATCAGCACCGGCTGCGCCGAGCGCGACAGCAGCTGGCCGGTCGTCGGCCGCACGGGCTCGGGATCCCGGCCGAGGTCTTCGAGGCTGGCCGAGGTGGTCACGTTGAACAGCACCGGCCGACCCTCGAATGCCCCCGCCTCCACCCTCAGTTCCACGCCCGGGGCCTCGGCGCGCGTGCCCACCCAGGCCTGCCGCAGGTCCGGGGCCATGAAGCGCTGGTAGCGCGGCCGGTCGGGGCGGAAACGCGCCGTGTCCAGCCCGGCCAGGTCGAACAGCATCGCCCAGTCGGCCTCGGCCGGCGCAGCCGTGGACATGCGCTTGGGCATGGCCTCGAGCCGGCGCAGGTTGCCCGCCAGATCGAACATCACGGCGATTTCGCCGCTGTTCGTGGCCGGCGGGTTGACCAGGCTCACCTGGCCGCGCTCGAAGATCGGATTGGAACTCGGCGTGGGCAGCATGACGTCCGGGGACTGACGGTACCAGAAGGCGGCCGCGTCGGGGCGGTCGCGCAGCCCCTCCCAGCGCCGGGCCGAGCTGTCGGCCGCGGCCAACTCGCGGATGATATCGCTCCAGACCAGCACGCCCCAGGCGTCGTCCACCGGGTCGGCGTAGACCGGCTCGCTGAACCCGAGCGTGGCGATCACGTCCTGCGCCCGGTCGACCATCACCTCCGGCCGCTTGTCCAGGGGCAGGAAGTGCAGCACCGTCTGGGTGCCCGTCCAGCGGGTCACGCCCACCACGAGCACCAGCGCCGCCAGGCCCAGCAGCAGGGCGCGCCCGCCGCCCATGCCCTCGCGCTCGCCGGCCTGGGCCACCAGCTCGGGCGAGGGCGTCTCGCCCGCCGCCAGGGCCGCCGCCAGGGGATCGCCCCCGGGCAGCGCCGCGGACACCGCCAGCGCCGAGGTCGGCCGGTCGGCCGGGTTCTTCTCCAGGCAGCGCAGCACCGCGCGTTCCACCGCCGGGTCCAGGTCCTGCACGTGGCTGGTCAGGCTCGAGGGCACCGAGTCGGCGTGCAGCCGGCGCAGCTCCGCCACCGTGTCGGCCGCGAAGGCGGTGCGCCCGGTGAACAGTTCGTAGAGCACCAGGCCCAGGGCGTAGACGTCGCTGCGCACGGTGACTTCGCGCCCGGCGATCTGCTCGGGAGCCATGTAGGCGGGCGTGCCGCTGGACACGTCGTCGCGGCCGATCTCGGCCGCCAGCTGCGCCAGGCCGAAGTCGGTCAGGCGCACGCGGCCGCGGCCGTCGAGCATGACGTTGGCCGGCTTCAGATCGCGGTGCAGGATGCCCTGGGCGTGGGCGGCCGCCAGGCCCGCGCAGATCTGGCGGGCCACCTCGACCGCCCGCTCCTGGGGCAGCCGCCCGATGCGCCGCAGCAGCGAGGCGAGGTCCTCTCCGTCCACGTACTCCATGGAGATGTAGTGCTGGCCGTCCACCTCGCCGATGTCGTAGACGCGGCAGACGTTGGGGTGGGTGACCTGGCGGGCGGTGCGCACCTCGCCCAGGAAGCGCGCCAGCCGCGCGGCGTCCTGCTCCAGACCCGCGGGCAGGAACTTCAGGGCGACCGGCTGGCCCAGCTTCAGGTCGTCGGCGCGGTAGACCTCGCCCATGCCGCCTCTGCCCAGCAGGCCGACGACGCGGTAGCGCTCGCCGACGATGGCGCCGGGGACGAAGCGGCCGGCGTCGGCG
>JACZKN010000502.1 GCA_014859985.1 Candidatus Krumholzibacteriia bacterium
GAATGACGGACCGGGCCTGGACGGTCCAGGACGTGCTGGCGGAGCGGCTGTTCCCGTCGCTGGTCAGGCTGCCCGGGCGATGGCGGACGTACTACGAGCGCGGGATCGCGACGCGGGGAGCCCGCAACCGGGTCGAGCGGCGGCGGCGTTACGCGGCCTGAATCTGCTAGGCAGAACCCGTCAGAAGTTGTCCAGGCCGCATCGGACGCAATCTCAGTGGCACAACTCGGGACTTGGAAGAACGTCGACCCGCGCCTATCTTGTCGCGGCCCCCTGCCGCGAAGCACCAACCCGGGACAGGAAACCGTGCTCGACTCCCGCACCATGCTGATCCTCGCCCAGGTGATCCTCATCGTGGGGGCGGCGAGCCTGGTGCCCGCCGCGTACCGCCTCTTCGGCCGGGCCCTCGAGCTGGGCCTGCCCGCCTGGTGGCTGGCGGTGATCGTGCCGCTGGCCGCCGCCGCGGGCTGGGCCAAGGCCCGCTTCGTCATGCGCAAGCGCATGGTCCGCAACGTGCAGCGCCTGCGCGCGGCCACGGGTCGGCTCTGGCCCTGGCAGATCTACCCGCCCCAGCTGCTGGCCTTCATCCTGACCATGGTCGTGCTGATGCGCGTGATGCGGCGGGTGTGGGCAGAGAGCCCCGCGGGGATGGGGCTGCTGGGCGGCATCGACGTGGCGGTGGCCGTCGCCCTGGTGGTGGCTGCGTCCGTGTACCGGGGCCCGCGCGGGGCGGGGTCCTCCGGTCCGGCCTAGCCCTGCGGGCTGCCCAGGGCCGCGTCGATGGCCTGCAGCAGCTGCGGATCGTCCGGCGCCGTTTTCGGCCCGTAGCGGGCGATCACCTTGCCGTCGCGTCCCACCAGGTACTTGGTGAAGTTCCAGGTGGGCTCTTCCAGCCCGCCCGCGGTCAGCCAGCGGTAGATCCCGTCCTTGCCCTCGCCCTTGACCACGACCTTCCGGAACAGGGGGAAGGTGACGTCGAACTTGCTGGTGCAGAACTCGCGGATCTCTGCGGGCGTGCCGGGCTCCTGGTCCATGAAGTCGTTGCTGGGGAAGCCCAGCACGGCGAAGCCCTGGTCTTGCCGGGCGCGGTGGAGCTTTTCCAGGCCCTCGTACTGGGGCGTCAGGCCGCACTTGCTGGCCACGTTCACCACCAGCACCACCTGGCCCCGCCAGGCGTCCAAAGGGGCGGCCTGGTCCTCCAGGGTGCGGGATTCCAGGTCCCACAGGGTGCCCTCCTGCGCGCCTGCGGGGGTCTGCGCCCCGCCGGCCAGGGCGCTGCGCAGGGTCAGCAGGGCCACCGCGACCCCCAGGACGATCAGCACCCCCAGGACGATCAGCACGATCTTCACGGTCGAACCTCCGCGTCGGTACCGGGAACGTCGAAGTCCATAATGTACCGCGCCCGCCGCCGATCGCCAGCGCCCGCGGCTCACACGGGCGGCCGGCTGCCCTCGCCGTAACCCGTCAGTTCGATGAAGCCGCGCCCGGCTGCTGCACCGGCAGGCGTCCGCGCCCGCACCGCCCCCTCCCAGTAGTGCACGCCCGTGCGCCCGGAGACGTTCTCCTGGGCGTCCAGGGTCGCCTCCAGGCGCAGGTCAAGGTCCGCCGCGGGCACCTGCAGGCGCCAGGAGACGGGGTACGTCGAGCCGGTGCGGTCGCTGGTCCAGGTGCGCCCCGGTTCCCACGACCACGCGTCCCCGGGCAGCGTGCGCGCCGTGCCGTCGGCGGTAACCAGCGTACCCAGGGCGAAGGCGGCCCGGCCGTCGGGGCCGCGCAGGCGGTAGAGCATCAGGTCGCGGCCGTCGTCCAGCTGCAGGCTCAGCCAGTCCCAGCCGGTCTGGTCGGCGGCCAGGGTGCTGGTGAAGATCTCCCGGTCCAGCCAGGCCTGTCCGCCCACGGCCAAGGGCGCGCCCTGCTGCCAGACGGTCCCCGTGACCTCCAGGCGGGTGGCGCTGAAGTAGAGGCTGCCGGCCGTGCCGTCGGCGGTCTTGGGGCTGAAGCCGCCCTCGCCGTGCAGGACCAGCGGCCTGGTGGGCACCGCCAGCAGGTCGTAGCGCAGGCCGCGGCGGTCGTCGCGGGCGGTGAGCCGGAAGCCGCCGTCCTCCAGGGCCAGGGACCAGCGTCCCGGTGTGCCCGCCGGGGCCTGCGCCCAGGCCAGCACGGGATCGCCCGGGGCGCCGAACCCGCCCAACAGCGGCACGGCCCGCCACAGCACCTCGCTGAACACGTGGCGTCCGCGCGCGGGGTCGCCCACCGCCGCGTGGCCCATCACCAGGTCGCGGGCCGCCCACCGCGAAGCCGAATCCGCCGGGGCGTCCGCGGCCAGGCCGATGCGGAAGAAGGTCTGCTGGAAGGCCAGCGGCTCGGCGTCCGGCTCGGCCAGGACGGCCAGGTGCCCCGTCACGTACCACCACTCGGTCTTGTAGTCCGGATGGGCGTGGTGGTCGCGGGGAAAGGACCACGGGTAACCGGGGGCGGCCTGCCGCCAGCCGGGCTCGCCGGCCGGGGCCAGGGCGGCCGCCCCCAGGACGATCAGCAGCACGAACCGGCGCATGGGCAGCCTCCTCTTACAGGTCGTCCCGGGTCAGGCCCCCGGCGTCGCTCAGGCCCGCCCTTAGCGCGGGGTAGACCGCCGCTGCGGCTGCGGCGGCCAGCACCAGGGCGGCCTGCCCCAGCAGCGCGGCGCCCGGCCAGGCGGGCTGGATGGTCCAGCCGAACCACACGCGGTTGATCACCAGGATCAGCAGCGCCGCCAGGCCCACGCCGCCGCCCAGGCCCAGCACCAGGCCCAGGGCGCCCATGGCCGTGCCCTCGCCCAGGAACAGCCCGAAGACCTGCCGGCGCGTGGCGCCCAGGGCGCGCAGCAGGGCCAGTTCGCCGGCCCGCTCCCGGGCCTGGATCAGCAGGGTCAGCGAGACGCCGCAGACGGCGATCAGCAGGGCCATGACCTGCAGCGTGCGGGTGACGGCGAAGGTCTGGTCGAAGATGCCCAGGACCTCCGTGCGCAGGGTGCGGTTGCTGCGGAACACGAGCGGGCGCCCGGCGTAGTCGGCCGCCAGGGCCGCGGCCACCTCATCCGGGTCGAGTTCCGCGTCCAGGAACAGCGCGGCGTTGTTGGGCGCCGTGGGGCCGAAGGCGGCGATCAGGGTGGGCATCAGCACGAAGGCCGTGCCGCCCTCGCTGGTATAGTCGTAGGCCACGCCGGCGATCGGCAATGCTACCGGTCCGTCCGCCCCCGCCAGCACCAGGGTGTCGCCCGGCGCGTAGCCGCCCTTGCGCGCCAGGGGTTCGCCGATCAGCACGCCTCCGCGCTCCAGCTTCGCCACCACGAGGTAGGGATCGCCGCCCACCAGGGGCAGCCGCCCGGCCAGTTCGGCCCCCGCCACGCCCGCGAAGCGGACCCCGTTGAGCCACACCAGCTGCCGGCCGTCGGCGGTGCGCACCCGCAGCCGCCGCTGCTCCTCGACCGCGCGCACGCCCGGCCGCGCCGAGAGCTCGTCCAGCAGCGGCCGGTCCAGGAACGCGTCGTTGCCCGCGCGCACCCAGCTGGGGGTGGAGATGTAGACGTCGGCGCGGATCGTGGTGTCCAGCCAGGTGACCAGGGTCGCGCGGAAACTGCCGATCAGGATGGTGATGCCCACCAGCATGCTGGCCGTCACCGCCAGCGCCGCCACCGCCAGGCTGGTGGTCTGCAGCCGCACAGCCAGGTTGCGCAGGGACAAGGCCAGGCCCAGCCCGCGCGGCCGCACCGGCGCGGTGATCGTGCGCACCACCAGGGGCACGACCAGGGGCAGGCTGACCATCATCAGGAAGCCGTAGACGAAGCCGCCGGCCCGCAGGTCCCTGCCCGCCAGGAGGAACCACCCGGTGGCCGCGCCCGCCAGCCCCAGGGCCCCGGCCGCCAGCCGTCCTGCGGTCCCGCTGGTGCGCCGGTGCAGGTGCAGCGGCGCCAGCAGCGTCCCCGGGTCCCGCCGCGCCATGTCCAGCGCGGGCCCCACGGCGCCGATCAGCGCGCCGCACAGGCCCACCGCGGCCGCCAGCAGGATCACCGCCGGCGGCAGCGTCAGGGTCTCGATGCCCTCCAGCACGTAGATGCTGGTCAGGGTGCCGCTCACCGAGTCGAGATTGCGCAGGGCGGCCAGCCAGCCCAGAGGCACACCCAGGGCCACGCCCACCACGCCGACCACGGCCGCCTCGGCCAGGATCAGCCCCAGCACCTGCCGCGGCGTGGCGCCCACCGAGCGCAGCACGCCGAACTCGGTGCGGCGCCTGACCAGCGCCGCCTGCACCGCCGTCAGCACCAGGAACAGCCCCACGAAGACGCTGATCAGGCTCAGCGCCGTGAGGTTCAGGCGGAACGCGGCCAGCAGGCCGGAGGCGTCCTGGCGGCGCTGCTCCGGCGTCAGCACGCGCACGCCGGGGCCAAGGACGGCGGCCAGCCGCGCCGCGACCCGGTCGGCGTCCGCCCCGGGCACCAGGGTCACGTCGATCTGGTGCACTTGTCCCGGACGCCCCAGCAGCGCCTGGGCCCAGGCGATGTCCATGACCGCCAGCCGCCGCGGCGCCAGAGGCTCGAAGGACTTGAAGTCGACCAGGGCCCCGATCGTCAGCTCCGCCAGCCGGCTGCCGCTGCTGACGGTCACGCTGTCGCCCACGGCCCAGCCCTGCCCGGCCGCGAACTCGGGCGTCAGCGCCGCCCACCCCGGCACGGTCAGGGCTTCGCTGAGCAGCCGCCCCGCGTCGTCGCCGGCGCCGTCGCCGCCGATCAGCGGGTAGCTCACCGGCGCGAACACGTCGAAGCCCACCAGGTCCAGGTAGAGCCCGTCGCGGCCGTGCACCGCCACGTCCAGGCGCAGCAGGGGCCAGGCGCCGGTGACGTCCGGATCGGCCAGCACCACCGGCAGCAGGGACTCGTCCAGGGTGGGGATGGTGCCGGTGACCGTCAGGTCGGCCTGCCCGCTGACCGCGCGCACGCTGCCGTCGAAGGCCTGCAGGGCGCCGCGGTTCAGGGTCTGGATGGCGACCACCGAGGCCACGCCCAGGGCCACGCCGACGACCGTCAACAGGAAGAGCGTGCGCGACCGGCGCAGCTGCTGCCGCAGGGACCGGCCCAGGTAGCGGATCACGCTGTCCGCTCCGGTTCGAGGCGGCCATCGACCAGGCGCAGGGTGCGGTCGGCGGCAGCGGCCAACTGGCGGGAGTGGGTGACGAAGAGCAGGGCGCCGCCTTCGGCGCGGGTCAAGGCCAGCAGCAGGTCCATCACCTCGCGGCCGGTCGTGTCGTCCAGGCTGCCGGTGGGCTCGTCCGCCAGGACCAGGGGCGGCCGGCGCAGCAGCGCGCGGCACAGGGCGACGCGCTGCATCTCGCCGCCGGAGAGGCGGCCCACCGGGTCGGCGGCCCGGTCGGCCAGACCCACCCGGTCCAGCAGGTCGGCGGTGCGCGCCTGCACCTCCCTGCCGGCCAGCCCGCCCAGCCAGCCGGGCAGGGCCACGTTCTCGGCCACCGACAGGTGCGGCAGCAGGTGGAAGAACTGGAACACCAGGCCCACGGTATCGCGGCGCCAGAGGGTGCGCTCGCGCTCGCTGCCGGAGCCCAGGTCGTGGCCCGCCAGCAGGACGCGCCCGGCGGTGGGCACGGCGATGCCCGCCGCCAGGTGCAGCAGGCTGGACTTGCCGCTGCCGCTGCGGCCCACCAGGGAGACCGCCTCGCCCGGGGCCACGGCCAGGGTCACGCCCCGCAGCACCGTGCGGTCCGGATGGTCGGCGGCCCGGTAGGTCAGGGCGACGTCGTCGCAGCGCAGGATGGGTTCGGGCATGGGGCTGGCCGCCTGGTCAGGGTAAGGCGCGCACGGTCCGGGGCATCGTACACCCGGTCCGCCGCGGACGGCAACGCCGGGCGGGAACACGGTCCCGCCCGGCGCCAGGTTCCGCTCGGCTCCGCTTCGTTCCTACTTCACGAGGGTCATGCGGCCCACGTCGCTGAAGTCGCCGGCATCGATGCGGTAGAAGTACAGGCCGGAGGCCAGGCCCTGGCCGTCGAAGGCCACCGCGTGGACGCCCGCCGGGCGCACCTCGTTGACCAGGTCCCGCACCAGGCGGCCGCGGGTGTCGAAGACCTTCAGGCTCACCCGCGACTCCCTGGGCAGCGCGAACTCGATGGTCGTCAGGGGATTGAACGGGTTGGGGTAGTTCTGGCCCAGGGAGGCCACCCCGGGCACGCCCGCGTCCTTGGTCAGGTCCGAGGCGATCGTCGCCCCCGCCGGGGGCAGGGCCACGACCTGGCCGCCGGGCAGGGCCGCGAACAGGCCGAAGGCCTCGCCGTTGCGGTTCAGGGTCGGATCCAGGAAGCCCGAGGCGAACACGACGGCCGCACCGCCGCCCAGGCCCGACAGGTCGGCCACGAAGCTGGCCACCACCGTGCCGGGCTGGCCGGCCGGGGTCACCTGCAGGGTGTAGCTGCGGGCTTTCAGCATGGTGTAGCCCGAGAACCGGCCGTAGGACAGGTCCTCGACCAGGGGCAGGCTGCGCCCCCGGCGCAGGGCCTGGCGGATGTCGACGGCCGGGGCGTCGGTGGCGCCGTGGAAGGCGGTCACCGCCACGCGGCCCCAGTAGCCGCGCTCCCGGGCGCCGGCCAGGGGCACCACCGTGAAGCCGATCGAGGCGCCGCCCGGATTGGCCGCGAAGGCGCCCGGATCCAGCACGCCGGTGGCCATCGCGACGTAGGTCTGGCGGTCGTCCAGGACCAGCGGGAAGACGGCCAGGGCGTCGTCGGCCGAGGTGCTCGTGGCCGGGGCGATGCCCACGTTCAGGGTCACGCCCGCCGGCACGTCGATGAACGGCGTGGCGGCGCGGAAGGCGAAGTCGTCCAGCAGCAGGTCGCCGTTGACGTACACGTCCACCGCGGCGGCGGCGGGGTCGGCGGCGTTGTGGATCACCTGCAGGCGTGCCATGGGCAGGTCTGCCGGCAGGGCGACCACCTGGCCCGAGGGCAGGGCGGCGAACAGGCCGAAGCCCGGGCCGCCGCCGTTGGCGGCGGGATCGAGGAAGCCGGAGGCGAAGACGAAGGCCGAGCCGCGGGCCAGGCCGCGCAGGTCGGCGCGGAAGGTGGCCACCACGGCCTGGGGCTGGCCGGGCAGGGTGACGTCGATCAGGTAGTTGCCCGCCAGCACCAGGCGGGTGTCGCCCACGTCGCCGTAGCCCACGCCGCCCCAGAGGGTCTTGCTCCAGGAGCCCTTGCGCGCGCGCAGGTCCACCGCGGGGGCGTCGGTGGCCCCGTGGAAGGCGCGCAAGAGGACCGTGCCCCAGAAGGTCTGGGTGTACACCTTGTCGGCGGCGAAGATGGTGAAGCCGATGCTCCGGCCGTCGGGGTTGGCGGCGAAGGCCGCCGGGTCCAGGACGCCGTTGGCGACCGCGACGTAGGTGCCGCCGGCCGCGAGGGTGACGGGGAAGGTGGCCAGGACGTCGTCGGCCGACCCGCTGGTGCCCGGGGCCACGCCCACGTTCAGGGTCACCCCGGCCGGGACCGTCACGAAGGGTGTGGCGGCGCGGAAGGCGAAGTCGTCCAGCAGCAGGTCGCCGTTGACGTAGATGTCCACCGAGGCGGCGGCCGGGTCGGCGGCGTTGTGGATGATCTGGAGCTTGGCGGTACCGGCCAAGGCGGCGCCCGGCAGGGCCACCAGCGCCAGGGCCAGCGCGAGGGTGCGGATGGTCTTCATATCGGTTCTCTCCCTGGGAGTCGGTTGGTCGGCGAACGGGTTCAGGGGCGATCCCTGAACGGGAACATATGTGTACAATATCAGTACAAAAGTGAGATGTCAAGTATTTGTATAGAATAATTCCGCCCCTGGTGCAGCCGACTCAGCGCAACCAGTGTCCCAGCGCCACCCCGGCGAACGTCGCCACCGCGTAGCCCAGGGTGCCGCACAGGATGGCCGGCATCACCAGCGTCCCCCAACGCCGGGCCACGGCCATGGCGGCGGCGGTAGTGGGCCCGCCCATGTTGGCGTTCGACGCGATCACCAGCTCGGCCAGGTCCAGGCGCAGCAGGCGGCCCCCCAGCAGCAGCACCGCCAGGTGGACGGTCAGGATCAGCGCCGCGAACACGAACAGCACCGGCCCGACCCGCATCACCACCATGACGTTGGCGCTGGCGCCGATCACCGCGAAGAAGATCTGCATCAGGAAGGCGCCCATGGTGTCGGCGCCGTCCAGCAGGGCCATGCGGCGGGGCTGGGCCGTGGCCAGGACCACCGTCAGCGCGGTCAGCACCAGGATGCCGCCGCCCTGCCAGCGAAGGGCGTCGGCTAGGGCGAAGCCCAAGGCGCACAGCAGGAAGGCCAGGGCCACGGCCGCCGCCAGGCGACCGGGGGCGGGCAACGCGGCGTGGGCCGCGAACCCGCCCGCGACCTCCCGGCCTTCGTGCTGGCGGTCCGGGTACGCCGCGCGCAGCCGGGCGATCCCCGGCAGGGTGAACAGCACCAGGAAATAGAGGGCCATCACCAGGTTGTCCGCCGCCACGCCCGCCGACAGGAGGTCTCCCGAGCGCAGGCCCACCGCCTCGGCGGCCGCGGCGTAGTTCATGGAACCGCCGATGTAGGTGGCCGCGAAGACGGCCGCCAGCTTCCAGCCTTCCTCGCCCAGGGGCACGATCTTGAAGGCGACGACGGTGCCCAGCACCGTCCCCAGCCCGCCGATCGCGAAGGCGATGAGCGTGGGCCCGGCCTCCCTGAGGATGCGCCGCAGGTCGGCCCGCAGCAGCAGCAGGGGGATGGCCAGGGGCACCAGGTAGCCCCAGACCACGTCGTAGGCCGGCACGTCGGCGGCGGGGATCACGCCCAGGTTCGACAGGGCGAAGGTGAAACCCATGGTCAGCACGCAGCCGGAGAGCCGGCGGCCGGCGCGGGTGCGCTCGGCCCAGTAGCCGAAGGCGGCCGCAGCCAGCAGCACGGCCCAGATGGCCCAGTGCTGGTGGGCGGGGATCAGGGGCAGCGTCACGCGGGGGTCCTTTCGTCGCTGGTCCGGGTCGGCGGGTCCGACCGAGCCTAGCAACCGGGCCGGGGGTTCGGCAACCGCGGGTCGCCGCGCCGCCGCCCCGTCAGCGGGCGGAAACCGCCGGCTCCGGCCCCATCATCCCGGACAGCTGGGCGGCCCGCCGCCCGACGTAGTCGCCGCCGATCCGGTAGCGCAGCGGCGCCGGGATGATCGCCGCCAGCCGGCAGCACTGCTGTCGGGTGAGGCGCTCGACCGGCACCCCGTAGTGGTGCTGCGCAGCCTCGGCCACGCCGAACACCCCCGGGCCGAACTCGATCGAATTGAGGTAGAGTTCCAGGATGCGGTCCTTGGGGAGAAGCAGCTCCATCGCCGCGGTGATGACCGTCTCGCGTCCCTTGCGCACCCAGGTGCGCGCGGGCGAAAGGAAGAGGTTCTTCGCCAGTTGCTGGGTGATCGTGCTGCCGCCGACTTTCACGCGTGCCGCCCGGGCGTTGCGCTCGCGGGCGGCCCGGATGGCCGCCCAGTCGAAGCCGTGGTGGGCATGGAAGCTGCCGTCCTCCGCCAGGACGACCGCGCGCTGCAGGTCGCGGGGGATGCGTTCCAGCGGCAGCCACGTCCGGCGGAGCTCAAGGGTGCGGCCGCGCTCCGTTGCCTGGCGCTCGCGCATCCGCATCCACGCGGTCGCATCGGGGTCGTGCCACCTCAGGGCCAGCACCTGGGCGCAGGTCGCCAGCACGGCGAGCGCCGTCAAGGCGGTGATGCCCAGGCCCAGGATACGCAAGCGGCGCTTCATGCAAGCCAGCGTAGCTCCCCCAGGGCGGTCGGCGCAAGGCGCCCCGGCAGGGCCGAGAGCGAGCCCGCAGCCTTGTTGCGCGCGCCACATTGACCTGCCTGCCATCGATCTGATGGATCGGCGACGCCGATCCGCCCGTCGGCGCGTTGTGCCGCAAACGGTTGTGCGATTCCGGCTGCGGCATGCGAGTTGCGTTGCCGTACCCATGATATGGGACGCAGGGGTCCGGCAGGAAGGAGAGGTCGATGAACCCGATCTTCATGTATGTCGTCTGGTCGACGGTCGCCGTGGCGGCGGTGCTGTCGGCGCTCTTCCTGCTCCGCCTGCTGATCGGCCTCGGGCCGCTCATCCAGCGCCTCGAAGTGATCGCGGATTGGCTGGAGGCGGGCCGCCCGCGGTACGACCAGATCCTGGAGGACCTGGAGGCGCAGATGGGCGAGCTGCGGGGCATCAGCGAATCGGCCCACCGCATGGTCGGCACCGCGGAGAACTTCACTGACGACCTGCGTTCCGCGGTGCAGCCCATCGTCAAGGAGGTCCAGGATTTCTCCCGGACGGCCCGGCATGCGCATGCCGTCGTGGCGGCGGTCCGCACCGGCCTGGACACGTTCTTCCTCCACCGTCGGGACGCAGCCAGCGAACCCGAATCTTCAAAAGAAGTCTTTCAAGAAAGTTGAGGCAGCCATGACGTCCAAAGGAAGCTCCACGTTGGCCTTCGTTCTGGGTGCGGCCATGGGCGGCGCGACCGCGCTGCTGATGGCGCCCGACAAGGGCGAGGTCACCCGGCAGCGCATCCGCGACAGCGGGTCGCGGGCCAAGCACAAGGGCGCGGCGGCGATCGACCAGGCCAAGTCCTCGGTCGCGGATGCCGGCCATGACATCGGCCACTCCGCGCGGAACCACGCCGGCGCGGCCAGCGACGCCTTCACGGCGGCCAAGGAGACCTATACCCGCGAGAAGAACGCCGTCTGAGGCGCGTTTGACGACCTGCCGGCCGCCAACCCCACGGGCCGGCGGGCAGGCCGAAGCGGCTAGGGATCCCCGGGCGCGTCCGGCACCTCGACGGCGTAGAGCCGCAGGTGCCGGAACGCGTTGCCGGTGAACCGGAACTGCCGCCACCAGCCGTCGCCTGCGTAGCTCCAGGTCGCGGCCAGGGAAAGCCGTACCTCCCGGGGCGCGAGCAGGCCGAGGCGGCCGCGCAGCGAACCCGGGCCCTCCGTCTCACCCCACCAGGGCAACAGCGCGTGGGTGACCTGCCGCCTGCGGAGCAGCTCCGCGACCTTGCGTTCCTGCAGGGCTTGCAGGGATCCGGGCCCGGTCAGTCCGCTGGCGTCGACCAGGGGGCAGGGGCGCAGGTACGCCACGGCGCCCACGTCGAACACGGCCACCACGGCGTCGGGACCGGCCTCGGCCGCCAACTCCCGGGCGGCCGTCGCGTGCAGACGGTTGACGTGATCGACGGCCGTGGCCCAGCACCCGGCGGTCTCGGTGAGGTTGGCCGCCAAGCCCCCGCCCAGCAGCAGGGCCGCCGCCGCGGCCGGCAGGCGCAGCCGCCGCGACACCGCGATCACCCCGGCCAACCCCTCGACCGCCAGCACGATCCCCCCGACGTAGACCTGGGGCTGGTAGCGTCCGGCGTGGCCCCGGTCGGGCAGGACCACGGCGTAGAAGACCAGGACCGCCAGGGTCCAGGCGCCGAAGAGGAGCAGCGCGCGGACCTCCTGCCGTCCGGTCCGCCTCAGGATCCCGAGGGCACCCCAGCCGACCGACCCGACGGCCGCCAGCAGCCAGGCCATGCGCCAGGCCCGTGCCCACGCC
>JACZKN010000503.1 GCA_014859985.1 Candidatus Krumholzibacteriia bacterium
GCCGGACCCGGACCCGGCGCCGCGGCCTGGACCTTCCTGCGGGCCCGGGTGGCCCTGCTGCAGGGCGATCCGGCCCGTTGCTACAGCCTGTGCGCCGAACTCGAAGGCACCGCCGCCACCGCCAGGCTGCTGGGCCTGCGCCTGCGGGCGGCCTGCGCCCTGGAGGACGCCGGGGGAGCGTGGCAGCCGCCGCCGGTCCTGCCGGGCGCCTGCCTGCCCGGCCGGGTGCAGCTCTACCTGGCCCGGGACGAGGCCGCCCCGGCCGCCGACCTGGTCGGCGCCCACGCGCGCCTGCACCCGGAGGATCCGCGGGTGTGCTGGCTGTCGCCGGCGTTCTGGCTGGAACCGGTCAGGGGCTGGATCGGCTAGGGACGGGTGAGCGGGCCGTGCGGGCGGCGACCAGGCGCGCGACCTCGGCGGTCAGCTCCTCCAGGTCGTAGGGCTTGCTCATGTACGCGTCGGCCTGGTACTGGAACCCGCGGACCCGGTTGCGCTCGTCCTGGCTCGCGGTCAGGATCAGCACCGGGATGTCCAGCAGGTCGATGATGCTGCGGGCGCGCTTGAGGAAGCCGAAGCCGTCGAGCACCGGCATCATCAGGTCCAGGATCACGCAATCGGGCCGCTGCTGCTGCAGCGCGGCGAATCCCGCCAGGCCGTGCTCCGCCTCGACCACCTCGCAGCCGTTGGCTGCCAGCTGCAGGCGCAGGATCCTGCGCAGGTCCGGATCGTCCTCCACCACCAGGATTCTGGGTTTGATGGCCTCGCTCATGGCGCTATCTTGATCCTTCCCCCGCAGTGGACGGCAGGTCCCCCGGGCCTCCCGCCGCGGCGGCGGGATCCGGACGCCCCGGAACTTCGGGGGCCGGACGCCTGTTTCCACCATGATGTTCGGCCGCAGCGCCGGACACTTGAATGCCGATGATCCGGTGGCCCCGGCCGCCCGGACCGCTTCGACCCCGACCCCGAGGTTGCGCCTTGCCCCTGACCCCTGCCGCGCTCACCCGCGCCACCGTCGGCCGGCCCCGTTTCCTGCGCCTGGCCGCGGCGCTCGTCCTTGGCCTGATGCCGGTCGGGTCGGCGTCCGCCCAGACGGCGGCGCCCGCCGCGCCGGTCCCGGCCCTGCCCCAGGATCCGTGCGCCCAGGGGCGCGACCTGTACCGGGCGGGCAAGCTGCGGGAGGCCCGCACGGCTTTGCTGGCCTGCCTCGAGCAGGGCGGCGAGCGGGTGGACGTGCTGCTGCCGCTCACGGTGATGGCCGTGCGGGAGAACCGGCCCGAGGAGGCGGCGGACTTCGGCGCCCGCGCCGTGACCCTGGCCCCGGACGACCCCGAGACCCGCTACTGGTACGGCCGCGCCTTGCTGCGGTCCGACCGGGTGGACGCGGCCCGCGCCCAGTGGGAGGCGGGGCTGCAGCTGACTTTCGACCACGTGGGCATCCTCGAAGGCCTGGCCCGGCTGGCCCTGCAGGAAGGGCAGACCGCCAAGGCGTACAACCTGCTGACCCAGCTGCAGCGGCAGGGGGTGGACGAGGCCTGGATCCACGGCCTGCTGGCGGAGATCGCCGCGAACAAGGGGCTTTGGGACCAGGCGCTGGTCCACCTGGAGTCGGCCATGTCCCGGGAGGTGGCGGGCCCCGAGCAGCTGATCTCGGCCTCGGAGCTGAGCATCCTGGCCGGCCGGCACGAGCAGGCGGTCGCGTACTGCCGCCGCGCCGTGGCCATCGAACCGGGCGGCCGCACCTACGGTGCCCTGGGCGAGGCCTTCTTCGCCGGCCAGGAGATGGATTCGGCCCTGGTCTGGCTGCGGCGGGCGGTGGACGAGCCCACGGCGCCGCCGCGGGCGCGCTTCAACCTGGCCAACGCCCTGGAGGTGGCCGGGCTCTCCGAGGAAGCGGGCGGGCAGTTCCGCGCCTTCCTGGCGATCCGGCCCGACGATGCCGTCGGCCACTTCAACTACGGCATCCACCTGGAGCACGCCGGACGGCCCGAGGAGGCCCTGCGAGCGATCGACCGGGCCATCGCCCTGGACGCGGCCATGCTCAACGCCTACGTGGTCAAGGCGCAGATCCTGGAGAACCTGGGGCGCTGGGACGCGGCCCTGGCGGTGGTCCACGTCCTGCAGGGCCGGGACCCGGGGGCCAGCCGCGAACTGGCGACCTGGGAGCAGCGCCTGCGGGATCAGCGGGACGGGGCGGAACTGTCCGTGGCCGCGGGCAAGGTCCACCTGCTGCACATGGTGCTGGGCGCGCCCGAGGTGCTGGCCCAGGTCCGGCAGGAGCTGGCGAACGGGACGGATTTCGCCGACCTGGCGGTGCGCTTCTCCCAGGGGCCGGCGGCGGCCAAGGGCGGGGACATCGGCTGGATCGACCCGACCCAGATGGCCGAGCCCATGCGCGCGGCGGTGACGGTGCTGGGGATCGACGAGATCAGCCCCCCGGTCGAGGCCGGGGGGCTGCATCATCTCTTCAAAAGGATCCGGTGACGGGAAGCGGCGGGGTCAGACGACCTTCTTGACGCTGCCCGTGCGGATGCACCGGGTGCAGACGTAACCGCGCACGACCTTGCCGCCCTGCTCGAACTTGATCTTCTGCAGGTTGGGCAACCACCGGTGCCGCGTCATGTTATGAGCGTGGCTGATCCGGTTCCCGTACTGCGGACCCTTGCTGCAGACCGAGCATTTCCTGCTCATTGGGGTCTCCTCCCGAAGTTGAAATCCAAGGCGTGGCAATCTAACATGCGGCTGCGCGTGCGGCAAGGACAGAATCGGAGCGGACCGGGAGCATGGCCACCAACCTCGACCCCACCACCGCCGTCCAGTATCTCAAGGGAGTGGGTCCGGTAAGGGCCCGCGCCCTGGGCCGCCTGGGGATCGAGTCCGTCGCCGACCTGCTGACCCACTACCCCCGCCGCTACTTCGACCGCACCTCGGCCCTGCCCATCGGCCGCCTGCGCCCGGGGCAGGAGGCCACGGTCCTGGGCGAGGTCCTGACCGCCGGCGAGCGGCGCACCCGCCGCGGCGGCACCCTGCAGACGGTCAGCCTGGGCGACGACACGGGCGTCGTGTTCTGCGTCTGGTTCAACCAGCGCTTCGTGCTCAAGCAGTTCCGGCCGGGCCGGCGGGTGCTGGCCAGCGGCCAGGTGCAGCTGCACGGCGGGCAGCGGCAGCTGGCCCACCCGGACTACGAGCTGCTGGACGAACAGGACCAGGACGGCCCGGCCGGCCTGCACACCGGCCGCCTGGTGCCGGTCTACCCCCTGACCTCGGGGGTCGGGCAGCACTGGCTGCGGGCCCTGGTCCACCAGGCGCTGGAGCGCCTGGGCCCGGGGCTGCCGGAGACCCTGCCGGAAGGATTGCGCCGGCGCCGGCGCCTGCCCGGGCGGGCCGAGGCCCTGCAGGGGCTGCATTTTCCCGCCTCGGCGGCCGCGCTGGAGGCCGCCCACCGCCGCCTGGTGTACGAGGAGATCTTCGCCATCCAGGTGCTGATGGCCCTGCGCCGGGAGTCGCGGCGGCAGCTGGAGGGCATCCGCCTGGAGAAGCCCGGCGACCTGACCCGGCGCCTGGTGAAGGGCCTGCCCTTCGCGCTGACCGGAGCCCAGCGCCGGGTGCTCGCGGAGATCCTCGCGGACCTGCGCTCGGGGGCGGCCATGCACCGCCTGCTGCAGGGGGACGTGGGCTCGGGCAAGACCCTGGTGGCCCTGGTCGCTGCCCTCTTCGTGATCGAGCAGGGCTGGCAGGCCATGCTCATGGCGCCGACCGAGGTGCTGGCCCGCCAGCACGGGCGCACCCTGCAGCGCCTCTGCGACCCGCTGGGGGTGACCATCGAGACCCTGACCGGCTCGACGCCCGCGGCACAAAGGCGCAAGGTGCTGGCCGGAGTGGGCGCCGGCGAGATCGACCTGCTGGTGGGCACCCACGCCCTGATCCAGGACGACGTGGCCATGCCCCGCCTGGCCCTGACCGTGGTGGACGAGCAGCACCGCTTCGGCGTGCGCCAGCGCAGCCGCGGCGCCGCCGACAAGGAGACCGGACGGGCCGTGCACGTGCTGGTGATGAGCGCCACGCCCATCCCGCGCAGCCTGGCCCTGACCCTGTACGGGGACCTGGACCTGTCGGTGATCGACGAGCTGCCGCCCGGCCGCCAGCCGGTGCGCACCGAGCTGATCCGCGAGGACCAGGAGGACGCGGTCTGGGCCGATCTGCGCCGGGAGGTGGCCGCCGGCCGCCAGGCCTACGTCATCCACCCGGTGATCGAGGAGACCGAGGGGCAGGACCTCAAGGCGGCCACCGCCGAGCACGCGCGGCTGGCCAGGGACGTCTTCCCCGACCGTCGGGTCGCCCTGCTGCACGGCCGGCTCAAGGGCCGCGAGAAGGACGAGGTCATGGACGCCTTCGCCGGCGGCGCGATCGACGTGCTGGTGGCGACCACGGTGGTCGAGGTGGGCGTGGACGTGCCCAACGCCACGCGCATGGTGATCCACAACCCCGAGCGCTTCGGCCTGGCCCAGCTGCACCAGCTGCGCGGGCGCATCGGCCGCGGCGCCGCCAGTTCGGCCTGCTGGCTGCTGGTGGACCGCTTCCTGGGCGAGGAGGCCTGGCAGCGCCTGACCTTCTTCGCCGGGCACGCGGACGGCTTCGCCCTGGCCGAAGAAGACCTGCGCCGCCGCGGGCCCGGCGACGCCTGGGGGGTGCGGCAGCACGGGGCGCCCGGCTTCAGGCTGGCCAACCCCTTGCGTGACAAGGACCTGGTTCAGGATTGCCGGGCCGACGCGCAGGAGCTGCTGGCGGCCGACCCGCAGCTCGCCGGTCCGGACGGGCTGGTGGTGCGGTCGGCCCTGCAGGCGGGCTTCGGGCGCGCGCTGCCCCTGTCGACCGGGTGACCCGCGGTGGCCTTCCCGGCGGCGCTGGCGCTTATTATTCTGCGAATTCGCTTGCAACGGCCGCCGGTGCCGGATATATTCCCGGAGGTCTCTTCGTCCCCCCAACGGGTGGACTGCTTGAGGTGGGCGCAAGTCCACTTCTTTTTCTATCCGGAGGAACGTCGGCGTGAGCGAAGCCGAGCGCATCGACACGCGGCAGGCGGCCGCCCGGGTCATCGCCCTGCTGGAGCCGGAACTGGCGACCGCGGGCTACGACCTGCTGGATGTGCGCATCTTCCGGGGCGGCGGGCGGCTGCAGGTACGGCTGTACCTGGACCTGGCCGGCGCCGATCGGCAGGATCCGGACGCGGACGGCATCACCCTGGACCAGTGCGCGGCGGCCTCGCGCACGGTGGGGATGCTGCTGGAGGAGGCCGACCTCTTCAGCGCGCAGTACGTCATCGAGGTCTCCTCGCCCGGCATCCGGCGCCCGCTGCGCACGGCGGCCCACTTCACGGCGGCCGTGGGCCAGGAGGTGGACCTCAAGACGGGCGACGGCCGCGTCAAGGGCCGTCTGACGGCGTTCGGCGGCGGCGTGCTGACGGTGCAGCCGGCGGGCGAGGGCGCCGAGCCGCGCGCGGTGCCGCTGCGCGCGGTTCAGGAGGCCAACCTGGACCCGGAGTTCGACGTCCAGGCCCTGATCAACGCGGACCGCCGCCGCCGAACGCCGTCAGACGGCCCTTGACGCGGC
>JACZKN010000504.1 GCA_014859985.1 Candidatus Krumholzibacteriia bacterium
CCAGGTACCCGGCCTCCGCGTCGAACCGGGCCTCGCGGCGCAGGTATCCGACCAGGGCCATGTCCGCCGGCAGCGCCGCCGCGACCGTCGCCAGGGTCGGCACGGCGCCCGACGACGAGGGATCCCGGTCGCCGAGCCGCCGTTCCAGCTCCTCGTGACGGGAGCGCAGGGTCGCGAAGCGTTCGCGCAGGTCGTCGCCATCCTCGCCCTGCCAGCCGGCC
Source organism: Candidatus Krumholzibacteriia bacterium (assembly GCA_014859985.1). GTDB lineage: Bacteria > Krumholzibacteriota > Krumholzibacteriia > LZORAL124-64-63 > LZORAL124-64-63 > JACZKN01. The sequence continues at coordinate 222 of JACZKN010000504.1, forward strand.
ACCAGCAGGCCCGCCTCGTCGCGGGTGACCCCGGCCAGCGCCCGGCGCAGCGAGTCGGTGGCGGCGTCGGCGGACAGGGCCGCGGCGCGGTACCTCAGGGCCATCTCGTCCAGCACCAGGGCCCGCGAGAGGATCACCTCGTCCCAGGTCCGGGCCACGTCGGCCGCCGACCCGCCGTCGACGACCAGGGACGCGGCGTACTCCACGCCGCGGGGCCACAGGCCCACGTGCTCCAGCGCCAACCGCTCGGGTAAGCCGCGGAGGATCACCCGCAGGGCGGCCCGGCGCCCCTGCTCCACCGCCAGGGCCAGGTCCAGCGCCCCTTCCCGGTCGCCCAGGGCCAGCCGCACCCGGGCCAGGTCCAGCTGGGCCAACAGGTGGTAGGGATGGCCCTCGGCGCCCGCCGACGCCAGGAATTGCAGCGCCTGGCCCAGGCACGAATCGGCACGGGCGAATTCGCCGGCCCGCCACAGGCAGAAGCCCAGGGTCGCCAGCGGCCGGGCCAGCGCCCGGTTGCCCGGCCCGGGGGTCTCGCTGCGCAGATCCAGGGACCGCCGCGCCAGCGCGACGGCTTCGGGGTCCGGGCCCAGCTCCGCGCGCAAGCGGGCCTCCACCTGCAGGATGCCCGCAAGCTGGTCGCGCCCACCCTCGTCCGCGGCGAAGATCGAACGCGCCCGGTCGTACGCCGCCAGGGCCCCCGCGGCGTCGCCGGCCCGCTCGTTGATCCGTCCCAGCTCCACGACCACGCCGCCCACGCGGATGTGCGTCGGCCCGTAGGCCTTCTCGTAGACCGCCAGCACCTCCTCCAGGGTGGCCCGGGCCGCTTCGAAATCCCCCAGGTCCGCCTGGATCACCGCCAGCACCGACAGGCCCTCCGCACGCTGGGGATGCAGGGGGGGCAGCGCGCTGCGCTGGATGGCGACCGCACGCTCGGCATAGGCCCGGGCCCTCAGCAGGTCGGCCGCGTTCTGCTCCAGCAGGGCCAGCGCCGCCAGGACGCGCGCAACCTCGGGACTTTCGGGGCCCAGCAGACTCTCGCGGATGGCCAGCGACCGCAGGTAGTGGGTGCGGGCCCCGTCGTACTCGGTCATCTCGATCAGGAGATTGCCCAGATTGTAGTGGGTGCGCGCCACGCTCAGGTTGTCTTCGCCGTACAGCTCGACCTGGATGGCGAGGGTCTGCCCGTAGAGATCGCGCGCCGCCGAAATGTCGCCGGTCCGCTTGGCATAGATGGCGTGGTTGGCCAGGACCTTGGCTGCGAGTTCGCCGCGCGGGCCCTCCCGTTCCGCGGCGACGGCCAGGGCCCGCTCGTACATGGCCCCGACCCCGGCGTAATCGCCCAGCCGCGTGCGCACGTTGGCCAAGGCCAGCAGATAGCCCACCTGGTCCGCGTCGGCCGGCAGGCCCGCCGCCTCGTGCACGGCCAGGGCCTCGGTGAAGGCCTCGCGCGCCCCGGCGTAGTCGCCCCCGCGCTCGGCCACCTGGCCCGTCAGCATCAGGGCCTTGGCCAGCAGCGCTCCCGCGGGGCCTTCCGGTTCACGGACCAGGGTGAGCAGTCGTTCGGCGTAGGCCGCCGCGGCGGCCGTCTCGACCCCTCCGCGGCGCAGATGCGAGCGCAGCAGGACGACCAGGGTCTCGGCGGCGGTCGATGCGCGCGGCGACGGCCGCACCCGCCGCCAGGGGCAGGCCCAGGCACACGAGGATCAGGATCGATCGGACCGCCCGCGATACCATCGCACACCGCCTGCCCGCTGGCACATCAAGGGAGCCGGTCAGCGCCCCAGATTATACAGCATCAGGTGGTGCAACCACAGATCGGAAGGGTCGGCGGCCCCGGCCGTCAGGCGCCGGGCCAGGCCTTCGAGAACGGACCCGCCCGGGTTGGCCGGCGCGGACTCGGCCACCGAGCCGACCCCGCGGTCCGGATCGACGGCGTGGGGATCGAGCTGCCGGTAGGTGCGCTCGGGATTCGACACCGGCGCCGCGAATCCGGACAGCTGCTCCTCGAGCCACGCCACCGGCTGCCGGGAGGCGATGACCAGGAACCGCTCCTCGCCGCGGCCCGCGGTCACCTCCCAGGACAGCACCGCGGCGCCCCGGGCGCCGGGCAGGCGCAGCCGCCGGTCCGCCGGCAACGGGTTCGCCAGGTCGGTCTCCGCCAGGGGGAACAGGGCGAAGACCGCGCCCGACTGATCCTCGTTCAGCACGTAGACATGGGCGGGAGCGCTGAGCCGCAGGTCCAGGCCCAGGGTGTCGCCCGGGCGCACGAGGGATCCGTCGGCCAGGGGCTCGTCCAGCTCGGCGCCGGTGCGCAGGAAGGTGGCCGTCCCGCCCAGCGGCGCACCCGCCGCTCCGAACAGCGTCCGCAGCACCGGCCAGGCCAACGCCACGGCGATCAGCAAGGCAATCCAGAAGTTGAAGTGGAGGTCAAATTGCGGCGAGGCTACCAGCGCGTAAGTATAGCTGCCGATACCGTAGAAGGCTACATACCCCAGGTCTAACAACCCGGCGAAGCCGACTACAATGTTCAGCCCGAGGGCTAGCATGGCGTAGAGCCCGATCAGGCCCAGTACGCGCGTCGCGT
>JACZKN010000505.1 GCA_014859985.1 Candidatus Krumholzibacteriia bacterium
GGGCGGCGACGGCCATGGCGGGTCCTTTCGCCGGGGCGGGCGAAGCCGCGAGCAGCAGGGCCAGGACGGTCCGGAAGGAGCGCGTCATGGGCGCATGATCGACGCCCTTGGAAGCGGGGGCAAGCCCGCATATCATGGTCGGGTGGACCACGCCCGACGCAACGCCAACCTCATGCTGCTCTTGGCCGCGGCCATCTGGGGCTTCGCCTTCGTGGCCCAGCGGGTGGGCATGCGCCACCTGGAGCCGCTGACCTTCAACGGGATCCGCTTCGCTCTGGGGGCGGCGGTGCTGGTGCCGCTTGTCCTGCACCGCCGGCGCACCCGCGGCGGCGGCTGGTCGCCGGGCCTGGGGCGGGCCGGCCTGGTCGCGGGCGTGCTGATCTTCGGCGGCGCGACGCTGCAGCAGTGGGGCCTGGTCTATACCACCGCCGGCAAGGCCGGCTTCATCACCGGCCTCTACGTGGTTTTCACGCCGCTGCTGGGGCTGCTGTGGGGGCAGCGCACCACCCCGGGCGCCTGGATCGGGGTCGTGCTGGCGGCGGCGGGGCTGTACCTGCTGAGCGCCCGGGGGATCGCCTCCATCGACCCCGGCGACGGGCTGGTGCTGCTGAGCGCGGTCTTCTGGGCCGGCCACGTGCAGTGGGTGGGGCACGCGGCCCGGCGCATCGATCCGCTGCAGCTGGCGCTGGTGCAGTTCCTGGTTTGCGCGGGCCTGAGCACCGCCGGCGCCTTCGCCTTCGAGACCGTCGAGCCCGCGGCGATCGTCGCGGCGGCGGTGCCCATCGTCTATGCCGGCGCCCTCTCGGTGGGTGTCGCCTACACGCTGCAGGTCGTCGCCCAGCGCCACGCCCGGCCGGCGCCGGCGGCGGTGATCCTCAGCCTCGAGTCGGTGTTCGCGGCCGTGGGCGGCGGGCTGCTGCTGGGCGAGGTGCTGGGGTTGCGGGGGTTGGCGGGCTGTGCCCTGATGCTCGGAGGCGTGCTGGTGGCCCAGCTGGGCCCGGCGGCGCCGGCGGCCCAGGCGCCCGAGCGGTTCTGAAGCGGTCCTGAAGCGATCCTGAAGCGATCCTGAACTGCAACCCACGCCCCGCCCCTGCGTAGTGTCCCGGTCCCGTGCGCCCACCTGATTCCCGGAGGATCGACATGCGCAGGCACCTGATCCGCCGCTGCCCCGTCGGGGCGGCGGCCCTGCTGGCCGTACTGCTGACGGCCGGCGCCGCCCTGGGCGGCGAGTTCGAACGGACGTTCACCTTCACGGGCGACGACCTGGAGATCGTTTCGATGATCGGTGCGACCACCGTGGTCGCCGCCGCGGGAGATGCCTACGAGGTCACGGTCCGCGTGCGGGGCAAGGACGCGGCCGAGGACCTGATCACCTTCGCCGCCGAGGAGGGCCGCGACAGCAGCCTGCTGGTGCGCTTCCCCGTGGACGAGCACACCCGCTACGTCTATCCCGCCCTGGGCAGCAGCAAGAGCACGATCCACTTCCGGGACGACGACCCGCAGGAGACGTCCTGGCTGCGCAAGGTCTTCGCGGGGCTCGGCGGCGAGCGGATCACCGTCAGCGGCAGCGGGCGCGGCCTGGAGGTGTGGGCGGACGTGACCGTGGCCGTGCCCGCGGGCGCCGGCCTGAAGGTGCGCCAGGGCGTGGGCGAGGTGCAGGCCCGCGGCGTGCGCGGCGACCTGGACCTGGACACCCACGCCGGCGGCATCACGGTCGAGGACCTCGAGGGCGACCTGCGCGCCGATACCGGCAGTGGCCAGGTCACGGCCGCCGGCGTGCGCGGCGACCTGAGCATCGATACGGGCAGCGGCTCGGTGGAGCTTGCCGCCGTCAAGGGCGCCAAGGTGCACGTGGACACGGGCAGCGGCCGCGTCAGGGCCGAGACGATCGACTGCACCGACCTGCTGATCGACACCGGCAGCGGTTCGGTGCGCGCGCGGGGCGTATCGGCCGACCGGGCGAAGATCGACACGGGCAGCGGCGGGGTCGAGCTGCAGCTGGACCGCATGGGCACCGGCCGCTTCGTCATCGACACGGGCAGCGGCAGCATCGAGCTGGAGCTGCCCGAGGACGCTTCGGCGAGCATCAGCGCCGACACGGGCAGCGGTTCGGTGCGGGCGGACGTGGCCGGCGCCGAGATCCAGCACAAGGAACGCAACGAGATGCGCCTGGTCGTCGGGGACGGGGCGGCCCGGGTGACCCTGGACGCGGGCAGCGGTTCCATCACGGTCAAGGGGCGCTGAGGCCGGGGCGATCAGGCCGGGCCCAGGACCTCGAGCTGGTAGGGCAGGTGCCGGCCCGCCAGGGGCCGGCCCCGGCCGTCGCAGCTGCCCAGGTGCCGCAGGGCCGAGCGCTCCAGCAGACGCCGCCACTGCCGCCGGTCGTAGCAGCGCAGATCGAAGCGGTCGTCCCGGTGCTCGCTGCCGGACGGGCGGGTGACGGTCAGGTGGGAGATCACCGTCTCCTTGCGCGCGCGGGCGGTGCCCGGCTCGGGCGGCAGGTAGTTGACCAGCTGGCTGACCCGGCAGCGGCCGCGGGCGGCCTCCCACAGGTCCTCCTCGGGTTCGAGCCGGTCGTAGTCGACGAGGCTGAGGCCCACCACGTACAGCCCGCCCGGCGCCAACAGCCAGGCCAACTGGGCGAAGTGGGCCAGCAGCGCCCGGTCGTCCGTCAGGTGGCGCACGGTGTTGACGGGATTGAAGGCGAAGGGCACCGAGCCGGGGCGCACGCCCGGCACCACCGGGTCGGTCAGCGCCGCCTCGCGCACGGCCCGCCCCAGGCGCCGCCCCGCGTAGGCCACCATGCCCGGATCGCGGTCGTAGCCGCCGACGCTGCGGCCGCGGCCCCGGGCCACCCGCAGGTAGCGGCCGGTGCCGCAGGCGGGTTCGTACCACAGGCGGTCGGGCCGGCGGGCGGCCTTGCCGCCGAAGGCCACCTCGACCCGCTCGAGGGCGTCGACCTCGGCCGCCGTGCCGGGAGTCTGCAGGATGTCGTAGACCGAGGCGTCGCCGTAGAGCCCGGCCATCAGCGGTACCCGATGGCGACGGCCACCACCAGGAAGACGGCCGACAGGCCCATCAGCAGCAGGAACAGCGGCATCATGAAGCGCAGCCAGGTGCCGTACGGCACCTTGGCCAGGGCCAGCATCGCCATGAGGATGCCGCTGGTGGGGATGACCGTGTTGGCGAAGCCGTCGCCGCAGGTGAAGGCCAGCACCGCCGTCTGCCGGGTGATGCCCAGGATGTCCGCCAGCGGCGCCATCAGGGGCACCGACACCGCCGCCTGGCCCGAGCCCGAGGGCACCAGCAGGTTCAGGCACGCCTCGAAGGCCAGCATGCCGACCACCGCCACGTAGCGCGGCACCTGGCCCAGCACCGTGGCGGCGCCGTGGATCACCGTGTCGAGGATCAGGCCGTCGGCCAGCACCACGCTGATGCCCCGGGCGAAGCCCACCACCAGGGCCGCCACCACCATGTCCTTCAGCCCCTCGACGAAGGCGCGGGCCGCCTCGGCCACCGGCAGGCGGGCCAGCACCGCGGCGACGACGCCCATCAGCAGGAAGCCGCCGGCCATGTCGGCCATCCACCAGCCATAGCGCTGCACCGCGAAGAGGATGAACCCGAAGATGGCGCCGCAGGCCGCCAGGATGGCCGCGTGCCGGCGGGCGAAGGCCTCGCCCGCGCCCCCGCCCTCGTGCTCCTCGATGGGCAGGTCCGCCAGCAGCGAGCGCGCCGGATCGGCCTTGATCCGGGCCGCGTAGCGCAGCACGTAGGTCACCGCCACGGCCAGGCTGCAGACGAAGAAGACCAGGCGCAGCCCCAGCCCGCTCGAGAGGGGGATCCCGGCGATGCCCTGGGCCACGTTCACGGTGAAGGGATTGGTGGTCGAGGCGGCGAAGCCCACCGCGGCCGCCAGGTAGACCACCGCCAGGGCGTAGATGCGGTCGTAGCCCAGGCGGCGGGCCACCACCAGGAACACCGGCACCAGGGGGATGAACTCCTCGCCCATGCCCAGGGTCGAGCCGCCCGCGGCCAGTACCGTCATCAGCACCACCGTCAGCAGCGGCCCGCGGTCGCCCAGGTGCTCCAGCAGCCGGCCCAGGCCGGCGGCGATCACGCCGGTGCGCTGCAGGATGCCGAAGGCGCCGCCGATGATGAAGATGAAGAAGATGATGTCGGCCGCGCCCTCGAGGCCGCGGGGGATGGCCGTCAGGAAGCCGTGCAGGCCCACCGGGACGGCCTTGTCCGGGACGTCGTCGCCCAGCAGGACGGCGCGCAGGGAGTAGTGCTTCTCCAGGTGGGCGAAGGTGCCGGGCACCAGCAGCGTGTGCTCCTTGCCGTCCACGAGGCGGGCGGCGCGCTCGTAGCGGCCCGAGGGCACGATCCAGGTCAGCAGGGCGCAGACCAGGATCACCCCGGCCAAAAGGACGAAGACATGGGGGATGCGCAGGCGGGTCGTTCGGCTCACGGTGTCCTCCCGGTGGCTGCGCCTGGCGGGCTCCATCGTCGTCGGACAGGGGACGGCGGGCGGGCGCCGAACCGGACCTTGCCCGAAACGGGGTCCCGGTGCAACAATCTTCGCGCACCTGCGCAGGATGCCGCGGCTCCTGCCGTCGGGGGCGCTTCGCGCAGCGCGCCCGCCCGTCATGTCCAGCCCGGAGGTTTCCCGTGAAACGCCTGATTCCCGCCTTCCTGGCGGCCTGCCTGCCGGCGACGGCTCTGCCCGCGTCGGCCCAGGACGCGCCCGGCTACGTCATGCGCCACGCCGACGTCGGCGGCGGCCACGTCGTGTTCACCTACGAGGACGATCTGTGGCTGGTGCCGGTCGACGGCGGCCAGGCCCGCCGCATCACCGCCCATCCGGGCACCGAGCAGTACGCCAAGATCTCGCCCGACGGCACCCGCCTGGCCTTCACCGGCGAGTACGACGGGGGCGCGGACGTCTACGTCATGGACCTCGGCGGCGGCGTCCCGGTGCGGCTGACCTGGCATCCGGGTTACGACCAGGTCCTGGACTGGACCCCCGATGGCAAGGGCGTGCTCTTCAGGGCCAACCGCCGGGCGCCGATGGGCGCGCCCGAGGTCTACCGCGTGGAGGTGACCGGCGGCATGCCCGTCGAACTGCCCCTGGACCAGGCGGCCCTGGTGTCCATGGCCCCGGACGGCAGCGCCGTGGCCTACAATCGCATCGCCCGGGAGGCGCGCACCTGGAAGCGCTACGAGGGCGGCATGGCCCAGGACATCTGGCTGGCGAAGTTCGCCGACGGCTCCATCACCCGGATCACCGACTGGCCCGGCACCGACCAGTTCCCCATGTGGATGGGCAAGACCATCTACTTCAACAGCGACCGCGAGGACGGCACGCTGAACATCCACGGCTGGGACACGGCGACCGGGGAGGTGCGGCGCCTGACCACGTTCAAGGACTACGACGTCAAGTTCCCGTCCTGCGGCGACGGCCTGATCGTCTTCCAGCACGGCGCCGGCCTGAAGCTGCTGGACACGGCCACGGGCCGGACGCGCCCGCTGCCGGTCACGATCCCTTCGGACCGGCGCCACGTGCGCACCGAGCTGGTCGCGCCGGCGCCGACCAAGGGATCGTTCGGCCTCTCGCCCGCCGGGGAGCGGGTGCTGCTGGAGGCCCGCGGCGAGATCCTCAGCCTGCCCGCCGACGACGGCGACCCGGTGAACCTGACCCGCGCGCCGGACAGCCGCGAGAAGAACGCCGCCTGGAGCCCCCGGGGCGACCAGGTGGTGTTCTGCTCGGACCGCACCGGGGAGGAACAACTGTACCTGCTGGACCAGCGCGGCGAGGGCAAGTGGCGGCAGCTGACCGACGGCTTCTTCGGCTTCACGCTGCCGCCGGTGTGGTCACCCGACGGCAAGTCCATCCTCTTCGCCGACAAGTTCATGCGCCTACACCTGGTGGACGTGGGCTCGCGCAAGCTCAAGACCATCGCCCAGGGCGGCTGGGACGACGCCTGGGAGCGCTGGGGCATCCAGGACTACGTGTGGTCGCCGGACAGCCGCTGGGTGGCCTTCACCGAGAACACGGCCAACATGCACGAGGTGATCAGGCTCTACGACACGAAGTCGGGCGACACCTTCGCGGTCACCGACGACCTGGCCACCAGCTGGTCGCCGTCCTTCAGCCGCGACGGCTCGCTGCTGTACTTCCTCTCCAACCGCACCTTCGCGCCGATCATGGGCCGCCAGGACCAGAACCACGTCTTCCTGAAGATGGCCCGGCCCTACGCGGTGATCCTGCGGGCGGGCGAGCGGTCGCCCTTCCACGAAGAGGACGCGGCGGTCGCGATAGCGGCCGCTGACGCGGGCAAGGACCAGCCGGACGCGCAGAAGGAGGCCGCGCCGGACGGGGGCACGGTCGTCGACACTGCGGGCCTGGCCGCCCGTATCGTGGCCTGCGCCGGCGTCGAGGCCGCCAACTGGTTCCGGCTCGAGGCGATCGACGGGGGGTTCCTGCTGCTGCGCAAGGACGAGCCGGAGTTCCTCAAGTACCAGAACGTCAACGACCACACCGGCGGCCGCCTGGAACTGGCGAAGTACGATCTGCAGGAGCAGAAGACCGAGGACATCCTCGGGGGCATCGCCAACTACCACCTGAGCGCCGACGGCAAGAAGCTGGTCTACCGCGCCGGGTCGCAGTACGGCGTGCTGGACGCGGCCAAGGGGGGCAAGACGGGCGACGGCAAGGTCGACCCGGGCGCCCTGAAGCTGCGGGTGGACCGCCTGGCGGAGTTCGCGCAGATCTTCGCCGAGGCCTGGCGGATCCAGCGCGACTGGTTCTACGACGAGGACATGCACGGCGTGGACTGGCAGGCGACGTACGACAAGTATCAGCCCTTCGTGCAGGGCTGTGGCACCCGCGGCGACCTGAACTACCTGATCGGCGAGATGATCGCCGAGCTCAACATCGGTCACACCTACATCTTCGGCGGCGACTCCGGGGACGGCGCCGACCGCGTGCCGACCGGCCTCCTGGGCTGCGATTTCGCCGCGGAAGAGGGCGCGGACTTCTACCGCATCTCCCACATCGTGCCCGGGGTGCCCTGGGACCCGGACTACCGCTCGCCCCTGGCCGAGCCCGGCGTGCCGGTCAAGGCGGGCGACTGGCTGATCGCCATCGATGGCGTCGAGGTGCGCAAGGGCGACAACGTGTACGCGCACCTGGAGGACAAGGCCGGCACCATGGTCGCGGTCACCACCAACGGCCGGCCGACGGCCGAGGGCGCCGTGACCACGCGGGTGCGCACCCTGACCTCGGAGAACGGGCTGCGCTACCGCTCCTGGAGCGACGCCAACCTGGCCTACGTGACCGAGAAGACCGGCGGGCGCATCGGCTACCTGCACCTGCCCAACATGATGGAGCCCGGCCTGGTGGAGTTCGGGCGCCTGTTCTATCCGCAGACGGGCCGGCAGGCCCTGATCATCGACGAGCGCTGGAACGGTGGCGGCTTCGTGGGCGACATGATCATCGACCGCCTCGAGCGCGAGCTGTGGGCCATCACCGCGCCCCGCGAGGGCGGCACCGGCCGCAACCCGGAGCGGGTGTTGCACGGACCGGTGGTCGTGCTGATCAACGAGAACACCGGCAGCAACGGCGAGTTCTTCGCCGAGGCCGTCAAGCGCCGGCAGCTGGCCACGGTGATGGGCGTGCGCACCTGGGGCGGTTCCATCGGCATCGAACCGCACCAGGACCTGGTCGACGGCGGCGGTACCACGCCGCCCCAGTTCGGGCTCTACGCTTTGGATTCCACCTGGCCCATCGAGGGCTGGGGCGTGGAGCCGGACATCCTGGTGCTGAACCTGCCGGCGGACGTGGTCGCGGGCCGGGACACCCAGCTGGACGCGGCCATCGTCCACCTGCTGGAACGGCTTGAGCAGGAAAAGGATACGTGGCGGATCCCGCCGACTCCGCCGTATCCGGACAAGAGCAAGCCGAGGATGAGCGGGTTGCGCTAGCGTCGGCCTGGTCCAGCGCGTCGAGGCCCCCCGGGGATCCCCCGGGGGGCCTTCGCCGTGGCGGCCCGGTCCGGCGCCGGCGGTTCAGCGCCGCTCGAGGTCGTCCAGCAGCTCCTTCGCCGTGGCGTGCCCCGGATCCAACTGCAGCGCGCGGCGCAGGCGCGGCGCCGCCTCGTCCGGTTCGTCTGCCAGCCACGCCACCAGCCCCAGGTTGAACTGGACCGCCGCCGAGTCGGGCCGCCGGGCTTCCGCCTGCAGGAGCACCGCGCGGGCCTCGTCCAGGCGGCCGTCCTGGCCCAGCAGGGAACCCAGGTTCAGGGCAGCCTCCACGAGGCCGGGATTGCGGGCCAGGGCCTGGCGGTACTGGCGCTCGGCCTCGACGCGCCGGTCGAGCGCCAGCAGCACGTTGCCGGCGTTGTAGTGGGTGATGCTCTTGGGCTCGATGGCCAGGGCGGCCTGCAGGTGGGGCCAGGCCTCGGCGGGGCGGCCGCGGTTGTCCAGCACCACCGCCAGGTTCTGGTGGGCCAGGGTGTTGTCCCGGGTCGCGGCCAGGGTGTGCAGCCAGAGGTCGACCGGATCCCGCCACAGGGCGGCCTGCTGCCGGGCCTGCACGGCGCCCAGGACGACGACGACCAGCAGCAGCGCGGCAAGCGATGCGCGCAGCGGTGGCCGGCGGGCCGCTGCGCCCGTGCCCGCGTCCGCCACCAGGAACACGATGCCCACCATGGCCAGCAGCGGCAGGACCGCCGCCGTGTCACGGCCGAGGGTGCGCCAGGCCCAGCGGCTCGTCCAGCGGCTGCCGGCGCGGTGCCAGCACAGGAGCGCCGCCAGGCTCCAGGCGGACATCAGCAGGTCCTTGCGCGCGGTCACCCAGCTGACCGCCTCGGCGTTCAGGGGGTGCGCGGCGAAGACCGCGGCCACGGCCAAGGCCCGCCAGCGGCCGCCGCCGAGCACCAGCACCAGGGCGTACACCAGCACAGCGCGTTCACCAGGTGCAGGATCAGGTTGGTGCGGTGGAAGCCGGCGGGTCCGGTGCCGAACAGCGCGGCTTCGAGCTGCAGGGAGACCCAGGTGGCGGGGATCCACACCCCCTGGTAGCCGGTGAAGAGGGCCCAACGCAGGTTGGCTCCCGTGGGACCGCCCAGCACCCGCGGGTTCGCGTCGACGTACATGTCGTCGTCGAAGTTGACGAAGCCGAACCCGACCACCTGGCCGTAGGCGAACAGGATCGGCAACAGCGGCAAGGTGGCGGGCCACAGGTCGCGCAGGGATGCCGGAGCGGGTCGTCGCATCGGCGGATTGTCGGGTCGCAAGCGGGGGGGTGTCAAGG
>JACZKN010000506.1 GCA_014859985.1 Candidatus Krumholzibacteriia bacterium
CACGAGGTCAGCTGGGACGGCCGCGACGAGCGGGGCGGCCAGGCCGCCAGCGGCACCTACCTGTACCGCCTGGTCGCGGCCGGGGAGGTGACCGGCAGGAAGCTGACCCTCGTGAAGTAGGGCGACGGCGGGCGGGGTTACACCGGCCGAGGGCGGCGGCTGACGGCCGCCGCCCTCGGTTCGGATCCGAACCGGGTTGCCGCCCGGCAGGTCCCCGCCGCTTGCCGTCTTTTATCCGCCCCCGCAAGATGCTAGATTGGCGGGGTCCCCCGGGCGCCGCCGCGCCCTCGCTGCCCCGACTCCGTCCTGGCGAGGTCACCGTGCGATCCACTGCCGTCTGCCTGACCCTGCTGGGCCTGGCGCTGCCCCTCTTGGCCGCCGCCGCGCCCCTGCCCCCGGGCGAGAAGCCCGCCCCCACGCCCTTCACTCGCCTGGACGACGCCGGCACCGCCGCCGACCATCCCGGCGCCGACCACGTGGTGGTCTTCGAGCACGCCGTCAACAAGGTCAAGCCAAGCGGCGTGACCTACGTGGACGGCTACCGGCTCATCAAGATCCTCACACCCGAAGGTTGCCGGGACCGCTCCGTGCTGAGCTGGCACTACGATCCTCGGAGCCAGTTCCTGGAGGTGCGCGAGGTCGCCGTGCTGCGCGGCGGCGAACGCATCCCCGTGGACGTGACAGCGATCCACGACCTGCCGGCGCCCCAGGCGGCCATCTACTGGCTGGACCGGGTCAAGACCCTGCAGCTGCCGCGCCTGGTGCCCGGCGACGGCGTCGAGGTGGTGACCTTCAGCAAGGGCTTCACGTACGCGCTGCTGGCCGACGGGGCCGGCGGCGGCGGCGGCAGTGGCGTGGCCGCCGAGGTCCCCGGCGACGAGCGGTACATCCCCCCCATGCCGGGCCAGTATTTCGACATCGTGCTCTTCCAGGCCGATGCACCCGTCGTCGAGAAGCGCTACGACCTGGTGCTGCCGGCGGACAAGCGCCTGCACGCGGAGACCTACAACGGACCCCTGTACTCGGCCGTCACCTACGATGCCGAGACCACCACCTACTCCTGGTGGTGCCTGGGCATGCCCGCCCGCGCCCACGAGCCCAGCCAGCCCGACGCCAGCGACATCGTGCCCAAGGCGGTGATGGCCACGGTCGAGAGCTGGGAGGCCAAGAGCCGCTGGTTCTTCGACGTGAACCGCAACCAGTTCGAGGTGACGCCCGCGATCCAGGCCAAGGTGGACGAGATCCTCGCCGAGGCGGGCGCCACGAACGCGTCGCAGGAGAAGAAGGCCAAGGCCCTGGTCCACTGGGTGGCCCAGAACATCCGCTACAGCGGCCAGACCATGGGCGAGGGCGAGGGTTTCACCCTGCACCCGGCGGACATGATCTTCGAGCAGCGTTCGGGCGTGTGCAAGGACATCGCCGGCATGCTGATCGCCATGATGCGCGGCGCGGGGCTCGACTCCCACGCGGCGATGACCATGGCCGGCAGCCGCATCGACCTGGTGCCCGCCGACCAGTTCAACCACTGCGTCACCGCCCTGCGCCTGCCCGACGGCTCGTGGCAGATGTACGACCCCACCTGGGTCCCCTACAACAACGACATCTGGTCCAAGCGCGAGACCGAGCAGCACTACCTGATCGGCTCGCCCGAGGGCGAGACCCTCGACCGCATCCCCTACAGCCCGCCCGACGAGTCGCCGCTGGTGGTCCGGCACACGGCCGAGCTGGCCGCCGACGGCACCCTGACGGGCACCCTGCGCCTGGGCGGCGGCGGGGCCTCCGACAGCCGGCTGCGGCGGATGGTCACCGGTTCGCGCAAGAAGGAACTGGACGGCGCGCTGGCCCGCATGCTCGCCGTCGTCAGCCCGCGCATCGAGGGCGTGAAGGTGACCCACCGCGCGGCCGACGACTTCTCCGGCGACATGTGGATCAGCATCGGCTACCGCATCCCGCGCTTCGCCACGGCCATCGCCGGGCAGTGGCGGTTCACCAGCCCGATGCTGGCGGTGGTGCTCAGCGACGGGAACCTGTTCGGCGCGGGCAACCGCACCTGGCCGGACGAGCGGCAGACCGACCTGCTGCTGTGGAACACCCAGCTGGTCGACGCCCAGGAGACGATCCGCCTGCCCAAGGGCTGGACCCTGCAGGATGCGCCCGAGGTCGAGCCCGTGGACGAGACCTATGCGTCCTTCACCGGCGCCGCCGCGCAGGACGGACGCACCTTCACCGTCACCGGCCGCGCCGAGGTCAGGCGACGGCAGATCCCCCCCGACGGCTACCCCGGGTTCAAGGCCGCCGTGGACGCGGCCAAGGCGTGGTCCGCGCAGGAATTCCGCTTCGTCAAGGGGGGCAAGTGATGAAGGCACTGAAGATCGTCGTCATCGCTGTCCTCCTGCTGGGCGCGGCGGCGGCCTCTGCCCGGACCATGGGCGTCTCGGCCGGCCACGACCTGGACGCGCTGTGGGCCCAGGCGCAGAAGACGCACGACACCGCGCAGGAGGACGCGATCATCCTCCTGGACAGCCGCACCGTGACCGTGGGCGACGAGGGCACCGTGGTCACGCGCGTGCACCAGGTGGTGTGGATCGCCACCGCCCAGGGCATCCGCGGCTACGCCGACCTGCGCGTGCCCTGGAACTCGGCCACCTCCACCCTCGAGGTGGAGAAGCTGCGCACCTGGATGGACGGCCGCTGGTGGCCGGACGCCGAAGAGATCAGCGAGACCGCCGTGGTGGAGACCCTGCCCTACGCCGTGGCCCTGGCCGACGACTACACCTCGCTGCGCGAGACGATGCTGCTGCACGACGGGGTCGAGTTGCCGTGCATCATGGAGACGGCCTACACCATCGCCGTGCAGGGCCCGCCGACCGCCGGCGCGGACGACCTGTTCGTGTTCCCGCAGCGGGATCCGGTGGTGCGGAGCGAATACGTGGTGGAGGTGCCGGTGGGCGTGGAGGTGCGCTGGGAGGCGCTCAACGGCGCGCCCGAGCCCGTGGTCACCGAGAACGGGGTCAAGGAGCTGGCCTGGACCATGGACGGGGCCGGGGCGCTGAAGCTGCCGGTGACGGAGCAGCCGGAGGCTTACGAGCCGGCGATCGTTTGGACTACTTGGGAGAGTTGGGAAGTGTTGCTGCGGGAGTTCAATGCGGCGATTGAGGCGGCGGCGGTGCTGGACACTGCTCTCGTCGACTCGCTCGCCGCAACCACGGCAGGGCTCGTCGACAAGTTCAGCCGCAGCCAGGCCGTCGTCGAGTTCGTCAACGCTTCCGTGCGCGCCGTGCATTGCGACCCGAAGAGTTGGCTCTTTTCTCCCCGGTCGGCCACGCGGACCTGGGAAACCGGGTACGGCCATGCGCTCGACCGCGCCGTCCTCGCCTGGGCGCTGCTGGGGGCTTGTATTGACGGCCTGTCAGTCTGTCCGGTCGATCTCGTCCGGGCGGGATTCGGAGGGGTGGCGCCGGAACTCCCCCGCATCTCCGATACGAGCGGGCTGCGAGTATCGCTACAGGCACAAGGCGGCATCGCTGATTATGACCCGTTAACCGGCTCTCTGGTCCCCAGGACGCGCGGTGAAGGCCTGATGTACCTCGGCGGCGCGGTACCGATGACAACGACAGCGCCGGTCCTAAGAGTCGCCATGGCCATCGAGCCGGCTGCGAACGGTTGGACCGGCACAGCTTTCATCCGGGCTGTTGGTGGCAGTTCGAACTGGGTGGACCTCCAGATCGGAGAGGGGTCATGGTCGGAGTTCTGTGAAGGGCAGCTGGCAGGGCTCCTACCGGGGATCTGCGAGACTTCAGCGAAGCCCACCGTGGCGTCCGGCCCCTACCTTGAGGCCCGGTGCGCATTCCGGATCGGCGGGTTCGAGGCCGATGATACCGGACGCTTCGTCATCGCGGTCGGCCAGCCTGACAGTGGCGTGCTCTCCCGTTTGCCACACGATGTGAGCGTTGCGGACGAGCGGCGAGAGTCGCCCGTGCGGTTGCCTTGGGGCATGTCGCAGGTCATCGAACTGCGATTGCGTACGGCGGGCGTCAGCGCCGCCGCCATACCGCAAGCAAAGACCATCAAGAACGGCGCCGGGATGTTCTCCGTCGCGGTTGACGAGGCTGATGGCTGGCTGACGGTTGTGCGCTCGATCGCGCTGACCCCAGAGGGCGCGGGCCTCTTGGGCGAGGACCCGCCAATGATCGAGCACGAGCCGGAATCCTGGCCCGACCTCCGCGCCCTCCTACTGGAGGAGATGGACCCGGCCAACGGCACAATCGTGCTGAAGGAAGCCGAATAGTTCGGATCCGAACCGAACTCCGAGAACGCGACCTCGGCCCACCACGGCCGGGGTCGCTTTCTTCGACACGGCTTACACATCAACCCCCCGGGGGGCGTTTTCGGCGACCTAGTCACGATAGGACTGCGCGCCCCCCGCGCCACCAGATCCACGACGACCCCGAGCCTTCCCCCCCGACCCGGGGCCGTCGCACCTGGCGGACGGTGATGGGGAACCGCCCGCCGCACCACTGGGCGGCTACTTCACCAGCGTGACCTTCAGCAGGTCGCGCGCCCCCGCCGCCTCCAGCTTCGCCACGTACACGCCGCTCGCGACGCGCCGCCCGGCATCGTCCAGGCCGTCCCAGGTCTCCTCGTGGCGTCCGACACCCACCGCGCGGTCCACCAGCGTGCGCACCCGCCGGCCCTGCAGGTCGTGCACCGCGACCCGGCAAGGGCCGGCCACGGCCACGTCGAACGCGATCACCGTCTGCGGGTTGAACGGGTTGGGCACCGCGCCCGCGAACTGCGTGGAAGCTGGCGGGGCGCCGGGCACCTCGTCCCCCACGCCGCTGACACCCTCGGCCACCCACAGCAGGTAGCTGCCGTCCTTGGCCAGTTCGTCGATGTCCGTCTTCCACACCGCCAGGCAGCACGACGTGCCGGGTGGCACGGTCACGTGCATGCGCTCCGTCTGGCCGGGGCCGTTCTCCCACGCGATGGCGCCGTCCAGGACGCCGCTCTTGCCGTGGTACATGCCGTCCTGGTAGAGGGACATGCCCCAGTCCACGCCCGTGCCGTCGTCGGTCAGGGTGATCAGGTACGTGCCCGCCTCCAGCAGGAAGTCGTGGAGGTTCAGCATGCGGCCCGCGCTCATGGCGTAGGGGCCCCTGGCGCCGGGGCCGACGATGCCGCCGAAGGTGGAGCGCGCCTCCTGGACGTGGTAGCCGGGCGAGTTCCCGTCCACGTCCTCCAGCACGCCCACGTCGTGGGCGCGGGCCGGGGCGAAGCGGTGGTTCACCAGCACGAAGTCCACCTGCCCGGCGCCGGACGCGCTCGTGGCCAGGACGTTCGGTCCGAACCCGCTCTGGGTGCCCGCCAGCGGCGCGTGCAGCTGCAGGTCGATGTCCAGGTCGCCCGTCCAGGGCATCACCGCCGTCCCGACCCAGTGCATGTTGCCGCCGATGGGCGGGACGTAGGCCATGCGCAGGCCGTCGCAGTTCCAGTATTGCGGGCCGCCGCCGTCGCAGTCCGCCCAGCCGCCCTCGCGCGGGGGCAGGCGCTTCGGGTCGGCGATGGTGAGCGCCCCGTGGGACGGCAGCACGGCCGGCGACCAGCAGTACTGCCGCGCCGAGGAGTTGTTGCACTCGACGCTCTCGGCCACCTCGTCCAGGTAGTCCATGCGCAACGCGAGCGTGTGCCGGCCGCCGGGAACCGTCCACGGGGTGCCCTGGCGGGTCAGGTTGCGCAGGTTGCGGGTGCCGCCGGGCGCCAGGGTCAGGATCTGGTGCAGGCCGTAGTCCCAGCCGCCGTCGATGTCCAGGCCCCAGCCCACGGTGTCCGCGTCGGCGGTGCCGATGTTCCGTGCGGCGAGGTTCATCCAGGTCAGCGGCTGCCCCCCGTGCAGGGTGTCCGGCAGCCCGCAGTCGAACAGCAGGGCGTCCGGCGCCGGCCGCGGCACCACCGGGGCGTACCAGCCGTTCATGGTCATCGTCTCCAGGTCCGGCCGCGGCCCGTACAGCCCCACGTTCACCGCCAGGCCGTCCGGGTGCTCGCTGCGGTTGCCCCAGACCACGCAGCAGTAGTCGCCGGTCGCGGTCAGATCCAGGTTGATGGTGGCCACGCCCTCGCCGTCGGTGGTCACCGGGTCGTTGACGTCGCCCAGGTCGCCGCGGGTGAAGTCGGGCGCCAGCCAGCCCATGTGCACCGGGCCGTCCGCGGGGTCGGTCCGGGCCACCAGGGTGGCCGGGCCCAGGTCGCCGGCGCCGACGTGGAACTGGAACATCATCAGGCGCGAGGCGAAGTAGGGCGTCTCCGGGTCGATGCCGAAATCGAACGGATAGGGGCTCTCGGGCAGGTGCCCGATGCGGTAGTCCGCGGACGGCTCGGTGAAGCGGATGATGCCCACGTCCCAGGGACCGCTGCCGAAGGTGTGCTTGTTGACGAGCAGCGCCTGCAACCGCTCCGGCTCGATACCGGTGGCGTCATAGTTGGTGCCGAAGGCGGCGGTCGGACTGTCGGACGCGGGGTGCAGCCTCAGCATGTACTCGTTCGCCCCGTCGTCGACCAGGCGCTCGGCCCAGACCGCGCACCAGTCGAACGCCGGGTCGGGCACGATGCGCACGCCGTCGCAGTTGTGCCAGCTGAGCGTCGCGTACTCGTTGTCCTGATTGAAGTACGGCGGCGCCGCCCGCGTCGCCGTCGTCAGCGACGGCAGCGGATCACCCTGCCAGCACCACTGCTGCGCGAACACGTTGTTGGTCTCGTCCGACTCGGTCACCGTATGCGCGGCGTCCGCGGTCACCCGGATCACGTGCCGCCCGCCGCGCACGTTGAACGGCCCGTAGTTGATGGGACCGTTCCACGCCCCGGGGTCGATGGTCCACAGGTTCCGGTAGCCCAGGAAGGCCCCGTCCAGGTGGAAGTTCATGCGCGAGGCCATCGCGGTCGAGCCGCCCACGTTCTCGCAGGCGGCGTTGATCCAGGTCGAGTCGGCCTCGCCGACGAGCGTGGTCGGCGCCGGCACGCTGGTCCAGACCGCGTCGTTCGCCGGCCGCGGCACCATGGGCGCCGCCCAGCCGGGCTTCGTGGTCCAGGCCAGGTCGGGCAACGTCGCCAGGTTCGAGAACGTTGCCGTGGCGCCGTTGGGCGAGTCGTAGGGCTCGTCGAAGGTGCCGGTCAGGATGGTGCCGTCGGAGAACTCGACCGTGACCGTGCCGCCGTAGTAGTCGGTGGTGAAAGGCGAGCCGCTCGCTCCCATGTCCAGGTCCATGACGAAGCGGAAATAGTCGCCGCTGTCGAACCCGGTCGCCGTCAGGCCGAAGTCCTGGGTGTTGGTGCCCACGGGCACGTCGAAATAGAAGCTGTAGGACGCCACACCGTTGTTCTGCGGCGAGCACAGGGAGGTGCCGTCGGCGTCCAGCCAGACGCCGGTGGCATTCCAGTCCCACCAGGCATCCACCAGGCGCACGCCCTCGTCGGTCGTGAAGGTGAGGTCGATCCAGTTGCCGGCCTCGCCGCAATTGCTCGCGGTGGACGAACCGTTGATGTAGGCGGCGGCGGGGGCGGCGGCCAGCAGCGCCGCCGCGCAGCCCACGAGCAGGAAAAGCTTCTTCATGGCGCACCTTCCGCGCTCGGGAGGGAGGGAGCAGGGTCTCACCATGAGGAACGCGCGCGCGACGGGGCGATCACAGCGCAGGCTGCCGAATCCTCAGCGGCGCGAGGCCAGCCAGGCCGCCCCCGCGGCCAGCAGCAGCACCAGGGCCCAGGGCCAGCGGGCCGGCCGGGGGCGCAGGGGC
>JACZKN010000507.1 GCA_014859985.1 Candidatus Krumholzibacteriia bacterium
GGCAGGGGGCGGCCGGGGTCGGTGCCCCGGGTCACGGTGATGCGCAGCCGACCGTCACGGTCGGCGTAGCCGTTGCGCTCTACCAGTTCGGCGATGATCCCCGCCAGGCCGCCCTGGTCCTCGGGCAGGCGCAGGTCCAGGGCCGCCGCGTGGCGGGCCAGCCGGTCGTGGTGGGCGGCCAGGTCCAGCGGGCGGCCCCGGTACAGGCGCAAGGTGGTGTAGACGCCGTCGCCGTAGAGGAACCCGCCGTCCCAGATGGAGATGCGGGCGGACGCGCCGTCCTGGTACTCGCCGTCCAGGTAGACGATCACCGGGGTGCCTTTCGCGCCGGGGCTGCCGGGTCCGGACGGGACCCGGCGTGGGCGCAGTGTGGCACAGGGGCCGCGGCCGGGCAAGGGGCCGCGGCGGGACAGGATCAGCCCGCGGCCCCTTGCCCGGCCGCGGGCTGATCCTGTCCCGCCGCGTGGCCTCGGCCTGCAGGTCGAAGCGGCGGCGGGCGATCTCCGCGTGGGACCGCGCGTCGAGGTAGGTGTCGCAGGCGGCGATCGCCGCGGCCAGGTCGCCCGCGGCCACCTCCACGTCGCACAGGTTCAAAAGGGCGTTGGCGTGGTCCGGGCACCCTGCCAGGGTCAGGCGCAGCTCGGCCCGCGCCTCGGCCAGATGACCCCGCATGAAGGCCGCCACCGCCAGGTTGTTGCGGGCGTCCGCATCGGCGGGCAGCAGGGCCGCGACCGCGGCGAAATCGTCGTGGGCGGCGTCGAACTTCTCCTGGGCCATGCGCACCACGCCCCGGTTGTAGAGGGCGTCGGTATGGTCGGGCATGGCGGACAGGACCCGTCCGTAGCAGGCCTCGGCCCGGGCGGCCTCGCCCAGGGCGGCGTACAGGGCGGCCAGGCGGCCCCAACCCTCGGCCTGATCGGGGGCGCTGCCCACGACGTCCTCGAAGTGGCGCAGTGCGGTCGGCAGGTCGCCCACCTCCAGGGCGGCCCTTCCCGATTCCAGGGCGGCGCGGATCACGGCGTCGGTGGCGGGGGTCTCAGCTGCGCTCGTCATCGCGGCTCCTTGGCTGGACGGTGCGGCCGCGGCGGGGTGCCGCGGCGGTGGTTTCGGTCGGGAACGCAAGGCGCGTGCCGCGCCCCGGACGCCCCCGGCCCGGGCACGGGCTCGACAAGATGTTGAAGGAAAGACGGTTGAGCGGGCCGGAAACCGTCCGCGACAAGGCCGCGCGAACCGCGGGCCGGCCCGCCGTGGCCGGTTTCCTGGCTCCGGTGGGGAATTGCCGGACGCGGCGGGTGCATGGTTGACACACCTAAACGTTCTGTTATTTTTGCAACAAGACAACTCGGGATCCGGGGCGCGCGCCGCCGATTCCGGGCTGGAACCGGGCGGTGCGCCGCGGCCGGACGGCGGAAAGCTCCGCGTCCTTCGGCAGGGAGGCTCCATGTTCGAGCAGTTCATCCCCGTGCTCATGGTCCTGGCCGTGGCCGCCCTGTTCGCCGGGCTGTTCCTGGGCCTGAGCAACTGGCTGGGGCCGCGCCGGCCCGACCCGTTGAAGGACTCGACCTACGAGTGCGGCATCCCGGTGCGCGGCTCGACCCAGATCCGTTTCTTCGTGCGGTTCTTCCTGGTGGCGATCTTCTTCCTGCTGTTCGACCTGGAGGCGGTCTTCATCTACCCCTGGGTCATCGTCTACCGGGCCATGCTCGAGGCCGGCCACGGCGCCTTCGCGCTGGCGGAGATGGGCACCTTCGCCTTCGTCCTGCTGGTGGGCTTCGTCTACATCTGGAGGAAAGGCGGCCTGGAGTGGCAGTAGATCTCGAGAACCCCAGCAACTACCTCACGACGCGGCTGCGCCAGGCGGTCAACTGGGGGCGGAAGTACAGCCTCTGGCCGCTGCCCTTCGGCGTGGCCTGCTGCGCCATCGAGTTCATGAGCACGGTGTCCAGCTACAACGACATCAGCCGCTTCGGTGCCGAGCTGGTGCGATTCTCGCCGCGCCAGAGCGACCTGATGATCATCGCCGGCACCATCAGCTACAAGCAGGCGCCGATCCTCAAGACCATCTACGCCCAGATGGCCGAGCCCAAGTGGGTCATCGCCATGGGCGTGTGCGCCAGCAGCGGCGGCTTCTACAACAACTACAGCACCCTGCAGGGGGCGGACAGGGTGATCCCGGTGGACATGTACGTGGCGGGCTGCCCGCCCACGCCGGAGAACCTCCTCTATTCGCTGACACTGATCCAGGAGAAGGTCGAGAAGGAAGGCCTGGTGCCCGCGCGCGTGCGGCACCCCGGCTTCAGCGAGGCCCTGGCCTGAGCCCGCCCGCGGGGAACGGCCGCGACACCCTCAGCCCGGGCCGGGCCGCGCCTGCGGCCGGCCCCAGGGACGGACAAGCATGAGCCAGAAGCTCGTCGAGCGACTGCAGCGGGAATTCGGGGCGGACATCCTGGCCACGGCCACCAACCACGGCGACGAGTCCGTGACCGTCGCCCCCGAGCGCCTGCGTGACGTCCTGGCGCACCTGCGCGGCAAGGAGGGCTGCGAGCAGCTCTCGGACGTGGTCGGCGTCGACTTCCCCGGGCGCGACCGGCGCTTCCAGGTGGTCTACCTGCTGCGGTCGTGGGCGAAGAACCACCGCCTGCAGGTGAAGGTCGACGTGGCCGAGGACGAGGCCGTGCCCACGGTCAGCGACCTCTACCGCAGCGCCGACTGGGCCGAGCGCGAGGTCTGGGACCTCTTCGGCGTGCCGTTCTCCGGCCACCCGGACCTGCGCCGCATCCTCTGCCACCACGAGTTCGAGGGCCACGCCCTGCGCAAGGACTATCCCATCGAACAGGGCCAGGAGTGCAGCCGGCCGGAGAAGCTCTTCACCGACGCGGACGTCGCCCGGGCGGCGCAGCGGGCCACCGCCGTGGTCAGCGACCCCGGCGGGGTGGTGGACGAGGTGCACCCCTCGGACCTGCTGACGGTCAACATCGGCCCCAGCCACCCGGCCACCCACGGCGCGCTGCGCGCCGAACTCCTGCTCGACGGCGAGACCATCCTCGAGGCGCGCACCGAGATCGGCTACATCCACCGCTGCTTCGAGAAGGAGGCGGAGGACCACACCTGGGCCCAGGTGATGCCCTACACCGACCGGCTGAACTACTGCTCGGCCATGCTGAACAACTCGATCTACGCCATGGCCGTGGAGAAGCTGCTCGGCGTGGAGGCGACACCGCGGGCGCAGGCCATCCGGGTGATCGTCAGCGAGCTGTCGCGCATCATCGACCACCTGGTCTGCGTGTGCGCGAACCTGGTGGACATCGGGGCGCTCACCAACTACTGGTACCTGTACAACGTGCGCGAGAGCATCTACGAGTCGCTGGAGAAGCTCTGCGGCTCGCGGTTGACCACCAACTACGCGCGCATCGGCGGCATGAGCCACGACCTCTACGACGGCTTCGCCGCCGAGATCGGCCACAAGCTGGACCAGCTGCTCGAGGGCCACTCCGACGTGATGAAGCTCGTGGCGCGCAACCGCATCTTCCTGGACCGGACCGTGGGCGTGGGCGTGATCGGCCGGGCGGACGCCCTGAACTGGGGCTACACCGGGCCCTGCCTGCGCGCGACCGGGCTGGCCTACGACCTGCGCAGGCACGCGCCCTACTCGGGCTACGAGCAGTACGAGTTCGACGTGCCCACGGGCGAGCAGGGCGACACCCACGACCGCATCATGGTGCGCATGGCGGAGATCATCCAGAGCCGGTCCATCGTGCTGCAGGCCCTGGACAAGCTGCCCGACGGGCCGCTGAACATCGACGACCACCGGGTCGTGCTGCCGCCCAAGCGGACGGTCTACGACACCATCGAGGGCGTCATGAACCAGTTCAAGCTGGTGTACGAGGGCATCCGCGTGCCGCGGGGCGAGGCCTACGGCTTCGGCGAAGGCGCCAACGGCGAGCTGGGCTACTGGTGCATCAGTGACGGCAGCGGGCGACCGTACCGCATGAAGGTGCGGCCCCCCTGCTTCCCCGTCTTCTCGTCCTACGCGCAGCTGGTCCAGGGCGGCATGATCCCCGACGCGATCGCGACCCTGGGCAGCCTGAACATCATCGCCGGCGAGCTGGACCGCTAGGTCCGCACGCCAGGGAAAGGCCGATCGACGATGAGCAAGCAGCTGGACGCCAAGGCCCCGTGGACGCCCGCGACCGGGACCCGCGCGCGCATCGACGAGGCGCTGCGGCGGTACCCGACCAAGGCCAGCGCGATCATGCCCTGCATCTGGGCCATCCAGGACGAGCTCGGCCACGTGCCGCCCGCGGGCGTCGACCTGCTGGTGGCCGAGCTGGGGGTCACCCGCGCCCGGGTGCACGAGGTCCTCAGCTTCTACACCATGTTCCGCACCGAGCCCCAGGCCGACCACGTGCTGCAGGTCTGCCACAACATCAGCTGCCACATCCTGGGCGCCCGCCCGCTGATCGCCCACCTGGAGAAGCGCCTGGGCGTGCGCCTGGGCGAGACCACCCCCGACGGCAGGTTCGCCCTCGAGGGCGTCGAATGCCTGGGCGCCTGCGGCCACGGGCCCTGCCTGCAGCTGGGCAAGCACCTGTACGAGCACCTGACCCCGGAGAAGGCCGACGCCCTCCTGGACAGCCTGCGCCGGGGCCAGGTCCCGCGCGCCGACACCGACCGGGAACTGGAGGACTGAGTTGAGCCCCAACGACTACCGCATGCTCTCGGCGCGCTTCGGGCGCAGGGACGGCCACAAGCTCGCCGTCTACGAGGCCGAAGGCGGCTACCGGGCCCTGCGCAAGGTCCTGGGCGGCATGTCCCCGGCCCAGGTGCGCGAGGAGGTCAAGGCGGCGGGCCTGCGCGGCCGCGGCGGCGCCGGCTTCCCCGCCGGCGTGAAGTGGGGGTTCGTGCCCGAGGGCGCCGACCAGGTCTACTTCTTCGTCAACGCCGACGAGTCCGAACCGGGCACCTTCAAGGACCGCTACCTGCTGGACTACGACCCGCACCAGACCATCGAGGGCACCATCATCAGCTGCTACGCGGTGCGCGCGAGCCTCTGCTTCGTCTACATCCGCGGCGAGTTCGGCTGGCTGATCGACCGGGTGCAGAAGGCCGTGGACGAGGCCTACGCCGCCGGCTACCTCGGTCGCGACATCCTGGGCAGCGGCTACGACCTGGAGATGATCGTGCACAAGGGCGCCGGCGCCTACATCTGCGGCGAGGAGACCGGGCTCATCAACTCGGTCACCGGCACCAAGGGCCAGCCCAGCATCAAGCCGCCGTTCCCGGCGGTCTCGGGCTTCCTGGGCAAGCCGACCATCGTCAACAACGTCGAGACCGTGGCCTCGGTGCCCTTCATCGTCAACGAGGGCGCCGCCGCCTACCGCGCCTTCGGCACCGAGAAGTCGCCGGGCACGAAGCTCTTCTCGGTCAGCGGGCCGGTCAAGCGGCCGGGCGTGTACGAGATCCCCCTGGGGCTGCCCTTCCGGGAGTTCTTCAACGACTGGCTGGGCGGGATGACGGACGGCGAGAAGCTCAAGGCCGTGATCGTCGGCGGCAGCTCGGTGCCCGTGCTGTCGGCCGGGGAGATCATGAATTGCAACCTCGACTACGAGTCCCTGGGCCAGGCCGGCACCATGCTGGGTTCGGGGGGGATGATCGTCATTCCCGAGAGCAGCGACATGGTCGAGCTGATCCAGGTGCTGATGCACTTCTACTTCGACGAGTCCTGCGGCCAGTGCACGCCGTGCCGCGAGGGCACGGGCTGGCTGCACCGGATCGTCAAGCGCCTGCGCGGGGGCGAGGGCACGGCCGAGGATCTCGACCTCCTCGAGCACGTCTGCAACGGCATGATGGGCCTGACGATCTGCCCGCTGGCGGACGCGGCGGTCATGCCCATGCGCAGCTTCCTCGCCGGTTTCCGCCCCGAGTTCGAGGCCCTCATCCAGGAGACCGCATCGGCCGGGCCGCAGAGCCGCTGGCCGCGCGGCGAGCGGGAGGCGTAGGCACATGGCCAAGCTCACCATCGACGGCAGGGAGCTCGAGGTCCCGAACGGGACCCGGCTCTTCGACGCCTGCACCCTGGCCCGGGGCGAGGCGCTGCCGCACTTCTGCTACCATCCCGACCTCTCCGTCGCCGGCGTCTGCCGTCTCTGCCAGGTGGAGGTGGAGGGGATACCCAAGCTGACCATCGCCTGCAACACCCTCGTCAAGGACGGCATGGTGGTGCACACCCGCAGCGAACGCGTGCGCAAGGCGGCGCAGCAGATCCTGGAGATGCACCTGATCAACCACCCGGTCGACTGTCCCATCTGCGACCAGGCCGGCGAGTGCGGGCTGCAGGACCAGTACATGAACTACGGCCTGTACGACTCCGAGGTGGAGGAGTCGGACAAGGTGAACAAGCAGAAGGTGCAGGTGATCGGGCCGCAGGTGATCCTGGACAAGGAGCGCTGCGTCCTGTGCACCCGCTGCGTGCGCTTCTGCGACGAGGTCACCGGCACCGGCGAGCTGGGCATCTTCTACCGCGGCGACCGGGCCGAGATCGGCGTGGCGCCCGGCGTCGAGCTGGACAACAACTACAGCGTCAACACCGTGGACATCTGCCCCGTGGGCGCGCTTACCAGCCGCGACTTCCGCTTCCAGAAGCGGGTCTGGATGCTCAAGAGCACCGAGTCGGTCTGCCCCGGCTGCGCCACCGGCTGCAACGTGCGCGTCGACCACGAGGCGGGGCGCATCTACCGGCTCAAGCCCCGGCACAACGCCGAGGTCAACGGGCCGTGGATGTGCGACCTGGGCCGCCTGGTCTACAAGGCGGTGCACGACGAGAAGCGGCTGGCCGACCCGGCCGCGGGCGACGCGAGGCTGACCTGGGCGGACGCCGGCGCCCGCCTGGCGGGGATCGCCGCGGCGGGGATCGGCCTGGTGGTCACAAGCCCGCACCAGACCCTGGAGGAGCTCTGGCTGCTGCGCCGGGCAGGCGCCGGCGCACAGTTCTCGGGCGGCCTGGCCACGGCCGACCGGCGCGAGGGCGACGCCATCCTGCTGGACGCCGACCGCACCCCCAACCGGGCCGGGCTGGCCCTGCTGGGCCTGGCCGAGGATACGCCGGAGCGCCTCGCGGCGCGCATCGCCGCCGCGCCGGGGGCCGTGCTGGTGCACGGCGGCGACCCGGCCGCCGAGCCTGCCGTCAAGGCGGCCCTTGCCGGGCGCACCGTGGTCTACCTGGGGACCCACCTGAACGAGACCGCCGGGCTGGCCGCCCTCGTGCTGCCGGGAGTGACCTGGGCCGAGAAGGCGGGCATCATGGTCAACCGCCAGGGCCGCCTGCAGGAGCTCCGCCAGGCGGTGGCGCGGGCCGGCAACGCCCGCGAGGACTGGCGGGTGCTGGGCGACCTGCTGGC
>JACZKN010000508.1 GCA_014859985.1 Candidatus Krumholzibacteriia bacterium
GGCCCGGGCCCGGCCCTTGGCGGCGCGCACGGCGGCCTCGCGGCAGGCGGCGACGCCCGGCGCGTGGAAGCCGTGGTCCTCGGTCACGGTCATGGGGGTGCGCGTCAGGCGCTCGATGCCGCGCAGCAGCGAGACTTCCTCGATGTCGCACAGGGACAGGGCCACGCCCGCGGCGCCGGCGCGCGCCGTGCGGCCGATGCGGTGCACGTAGTTCTCCGGGTCCTCGGGCAACTCGTAGTTCACCACGTGGGTGATGCCCTCGACGTCGATGCCGCGGGACACGATGTCCGTGGCCACCAGCACCTGCAGCTTGCCGCCGGCGAAGTCGGCCAGGGCGCGCTGGCGCTGGCCCTGGGTCTTGTTGGAGTGGATGGCGTCGGCCTTGATGCCGCGCTGCTCCAGCTGCCGCGCCAGGCGCGTGGCGCCGTGCTTGGTGCGGGTGAACACCAGGGTGCGCTCGACGTTGGTGTACTTGAGGATCTCCGCCAGCAGTTCCCGCTTGTGGGCCTTCTCGACGAACATCACCCGCTGGTCGATGTTGTCGGCCACCGTCGCCGGCGGCGCCGCCGACACGCTGTACGGGTTGGTCAGCATGGTCGAGGCCAGGCTCGCGATGCGCGGCGACATGGTCGCCGAGAAGAACAGGGTCTGGCGGTCGCGCGGCAGCATGCCGACGATCATGCGCACGTCGTGGACGAACCCCATGTCCAGCATGCGGTCGGCCTCGTCCAGGACCAGGACCTCCAGGTCGTCCAGGCCGACCTCGCCCTGCTGCACCAGGTCGATCATGCGGCCGGGCGTGGCCACCAGGATGTCGACGCCGCGGCGCAGCGAACGGATCTGCGGGTCGGACGAGACGCCGCCCAGCAGCACGCAGGTCTTCAGCGGCAGGTGCCGCGCGTAGGCCCGGAAGTTCTCGTCGATCTGCAGGGCCAGCTCGCGGGTGGGGGTCAGGATCAGGGCGCCGATGCGGCCCTGGTCGGCGGCCGGGCGGCGGGCCAGGCGCTCGATGATGGGCAGGGCGAAGGCGGCCGTCTTGCCGGTGCCCGTCTGGGCGGTGGCGATCAGGTCCTTGCCGGCCATGGCTGGCGGGATGGCCTGCTCCTGGATGGGTGTCGGCTCTTCGTAGCCGCACTCGGCGAGGGCCCGCAGGACGGGCTCGCTCAGCCTCAGGTGTTCAAACTTCTGGGTAGACATAGGCTCCAGTCTCGGTCGCCCGGGATCTTCGGCAGCGTGGTCTCGGAACGAGCTCGGGAAACAAGTCGGGAGCCGAGATGCATGCAGGGATCGCGGAGCGGTTTAGCGGCGGCACCACCGTGGTGCCGCCACGGTTGGGTAGCAACATAAGTGCCAATTGTGGTTGTTGCAACTCCGAATTCGTGGGAAATGGATGAGCAGGTCCATTTTGGTGCCTGTTAGGCCTCCCGGGCAGTGCACGGTGGACTTCGGTCCGATTGCCGAGGCTCCCATCCCGACGGAGAAGAAGTCCCTGGGCAGCCTCAAGGCCTTGTTCCTTGGCCGCTGAGGGGCGGGGTGACGGTGTGTCGGGGGTCGATTCCCAGGCCAGCCTGAACTCGGCGGTACGCCATTACGGTCAGCTAACTCTTTTGTTTTTCTCGAAAAAGGCCTTGCGCCGGCCCATCGTTTTCGCTATATTTTCGCTATAACTTCCTCCCATGCCAAGCCCGCCGGAAGGAGCCGCCATGGCCACCCTCGAACTGCCCGATTTCCTGCCCGATCGCCCCGCCCGCGAGGCCCACCGCGCCCTCGTCGCCGCCGACCGCGCCGCCGACCAGGCCCGCCACTGCGCCGTCCTGTGGTTCGGCGAGATCCTGCGCCGCGGCCTCTACCGCGAGCTGGGGTATGGGTCGATGCCGCAGTACGCCAAGGCGGCACTGGGCTTTTCGTCCTCCAAGGCGACCGACTTCATGACGTTGGCGCAGAAGCTGGAAGCGCTGCCGGCCGTGCGCGCCGAGCTGGCCGCCGGCCGCATCGGCTACACCAAGGCGCGCGAGGTGGTGAAGGTGGCGAGCCCGCGCACGGACGAGCAATGGGCCGAGGAGGCGCGCACGCGCTCGCGCCAGGAGCTGGCGCAGCGGGTGCGCGCGGTGCAGGCCAAGGCGCAGCGGCGGAAGTCGGCGCAGTTGGAGTTGGCGCCGGCGGCGGCTGCGGC
>JACZKN010000509.1 GCA_014859985.1 Candidatus Krumholzibacteriia bacterium
GCCGGCCCTGGCCGACCGCGGCACCCGACGGGCCCTGTCCCTGGCCGTGGACCGCGCGCGGCTCATCGACACCCTGGTGTTCGGCTACGGCCGTCCCGCCCAGAGCGCGGTGGCGCCCGTGTGCTGGAACCATCACGGGGACCTGGCTCCGGATCCGTACGACCCCGCCGCCGCCCGCGCCCTGCTGGCCGCAGCCGGGTGGCGCGACGGCGACGGGGACGGCGTCCTGGAACGGGACGGGCGACCCCTGGTGCTGGAGATCCTGCTGCGCCAGGGCGATCCGGTGCGCGAGACCGGGGCCGTGATCCTGCGGGAGAACCTGCGGGCAGTCGGGGCGGACGTGCGCCTGCGGGCCCTGGAGCTGGGGGCGGCCCTCGACCTTCTGGGCAGCGGCCGGTTCGACGCCTACCTCGGCCTGGTGACCCTGAACCTCTACGGCGACGCGACGCCCTACCTCCATTCGACCGCCGTGGACCGCTTCAACCAGGGGGCCTGGGCCGACGCGGTGGTCGATTCCCTGCTGGAGTCGGCCCTGGGCCTGCGGGACCGGGAGGCCGCCCGCTCCGTGTGGCTGGAGATCCAGGAGCGCGCGGCGGCCGACCCCCCGGCGGCCTACCTGTTCTACCCGGAGGTCCTGGTGGGGGTGGGCCCGCGCCTGCAGGACGTCCGGCCCCACATGCTCTCGCCGTTCAACAATCTCGCCGAATGGTGGATCCGGCCCGCGGACAGGCGGTACCGCTCGTCGTCCTGAGCACGGGCGGGGACGGTTGTCGGACGCTCCCGGTATCCTTAGATTGAGGCTATGAATACCCGATTCCGGTTCCCCGCCGGGACGGTCACGGCGGGCCTGGCGGCCGCCCTGGCCCTCCTGGCGGCCTGCAGCAGCAGCACCGACCCCGGCGGGGGCGGCGAGGTGGAGATCACCTACAGCCCCACCGCCGCTGCCGTCACCCTGCCGGTGGGCGGCAGCCTCGAACTGCGGGCCACGGTGACCGGTACCACCGGGGCCGTGATCACCTGGACGGTCGGCGGCGTCGAGGCGGGCAGTGGACCGGTCTACGTGCACGGCGCGACGGCGGTGGGCACGGACACGGTCGCGGTGGCGGTGCAGGCCGGGGACCGGGCCTCGGGCCGTTCGTGGCTGGTGACGGTCGAGCCGGACGAATCCCTGCTGCCGCCGGTGGTCAGCGGCGTGGCCCTGGGCCACGGCCCGGTGCCGGCCGAGGTCACGGTCAGCTGGCTGCGGGTCACGGCGACCCGTTTCCCCATCGTGGAATACCTGGTGGCCTGCCGCTACGACGGGCCGGTCGACACCGACACCTGGGAAGGGGCGATCCTGCTCGGGACCTTCGCCCACGACCCGGGTGTCCTGCTGAACCGCCGGACCTTCGGCGAGGCGGACGGGATGGTCCCGGGTGCCCCGGCCTGGTTCGCGGTCCGTGCCCGGGACGACCGGGGCCAGCTCTCGCCCATTGACGGCGTCTTCGCCCACACCATCTCCTACGCCTGGGACCTCCACGTGCGGGTCACCGATGACGCCGGGCTGCCCCTGCACAACGTCATCCTCAACCACGGCACTGGCGATCCGGTCACCACCGACGCGGCGGGCCGCGCCGCCATCGGCCCCTTGCGCAGCGTCGATGCGGTCGCCGTGGCGACGACCTCGCCCCACTTCGACTACGCGGCCGCACCGGTGACCGTGACCGGGGACACGCTCAGGATCGTCCTGCTGCGCCAGTACGCCCTGGTGCACGATCCCTGCGGTACGCCGGACTACGTCGACTTCCTCGACTACTTCCGCGACATCACCCTGACCGACGGCGGCGGGGAGCGGGGCACCATCCTGAACAAGTGGGACAGCTACCCGCTTTCGGTCTGGATCCCGCCGTTCACCTCGACGCAACTGCAATGGGACCTGCAGGCGCTGTCGGCGGCGGCGGTGCCCATCTGGAACGACGCGCTGGGCCAGGACTACCTGGTGGCCGCGGCCGACTCCCTGTCGGCGGACATCGTCTTCGCCTTCCGCGACCTGCCCGACCCGTACAAGGGGCTCACCCGCGTCCTGTTGCCGGGCGGCGACATCGGCGAGTTCATCCCCCGGAAGATGGAGTTGATCGTCGAGAGCGTCCTGGACCAGATCCCCGGTGCCCAGCCGGTCTGGGTGACCGAGATCGCCCTGCACGAACTGGGGCACGCCCTCGGGCACTACGGCCACACCTGCTCGGTGAACCGGGGCAACCTGATGGACGCGGGCGGGTCCACGGGTTCCCTGGCCGACGGCCCTCAGAACGCGATCAACCTTGACGAGGTGCGCCTCGTGCGCGCCTTCCGGCATCTGCCCCAGGGCACCGCGATGGAGGGCTACGGCGCCCGGTAAGGGCCGCCGGCCGGGACCACGGATCGCGTCCGCGGTAATATTTGCCTGTTGACTTCCACGACTTCCGCTTTACGGTAAGATCGATGCCACGGCCGTTCCGCTGCGCCCGGTCCCGCGGGAAACGGCCAAGGTCCCGATCCTGCCCGGAGGTCAACATGGCGAAGAAGATCCCTGCCTTGATCCAGCTGTCCACCGCCGAGCTGAAGCGCCTGCTCGCTGCCCGCGAGCGCATCGACGTCCTCGAACAGGAGCAGGCGCGCCTTCTCAAATCCCTGTCCGCGGTGGAAAGCGAGTTGGGCCGCCTGCTCCTGTTCGAGGACGTCGATGCGCTCGCGGGCAGCGAGCAGGCGCTTCAGCTCGGCGGTGGACAGCTGGATCAAGGCAGGGATCTTC